>JBCDHF010000211.1:0-8140 GCA_038750375.1 Cyanobacteria bacterium P01_H01_bin.15 | reverse complement strand
CTGAGACAAAAGCTGCGCCCACCAGTGGACCTAAGCCCGTTGCAGAGGAACAAGCCAGTACGCTGTCGCAGCTAATGGCGGTGATGAGCAAAAACTCATCGCTAAGTAAGTCCAGCAAAAAGTCCATAGGTCAAGGGGCTGCCGCCAGCAAATCTCAAGCGGCGTCCCCCAAAAGTTCAGATGGATTAACGCAAATACAGCTAGCAAAACGGTTAGAGTTACATCCCAGCACGGTAGGTAAACGTCGGGGAGATGATGATTTTGCTGAATGGAGTTTAGGCAAAGACCCTGACGGGGTATCTTGGGAGTTCAATCCCGAGACGAGGCTGTATCGGCCGCTTAATCGAGATTTGAGTGAGCTACTTTAGAACATTTTTCCCAGACAAACAAAATCTTTGAAACGTCGTTAGCAAAGTCTAGCGGCGTTTTTTTGATGGAGACAGTCCGGAGGAACTGATTGGAACTGTCTGCGTTCGCGATCGCAGATTTAAGCGAGGGATTTATCGCTTTCGCCAGATCGCTGCCTTCCTTTGTTCTTGATACGCGTTTGGGGGAAAAGTTTTATGATGACTAAGAGTGAGAATGATTCTCATTCTCACTCTTAGTCATCCTCCAAGCTGACTGAAGAGGATGACCAAGACTCTATTTCTGTGTGTGAAGGAGAAAAATGAACGTGAATGTAGTAAAAAGGATGCTTTGGCGACGTATCTGCCTGACCCATCTGGCCTTGGGCGGGGCGCTATTGTTGCCGACCGCTGCACTGGCCCAAACGCCAAGTAATTTGCTTGACACTCTGGAAGACTACCAAGACAACCCGTCTATGGGGCAGGTCACAAGCGTGTCGGAACTGAGCGACGTTTCGCCAAGCGACTGGGCATTTGAGGCATTAAGCAACTTGGTCGAGCGCTATGGCTGTATTGAAGGGTATCCAGATCGGACTTTCCGCGGTAATCGTGCCCTTAGCCGCTATGAATTTGCAGCCGGTTTAAACGCTTGCATGAATTCTATTGAGCGTTTAATTGCCAATAGCGAAGCTGTGCTCCGAGAAGATATTGCGGCTCTCCAGCGCTTGATACAAGAATTTGAAGCTGAACTTGCGTCGCTAGGGGCTCGCGTTGATAATCTCGAGGGTAGGGTTGCGTTCCTTGAAGATCACCAATTCTCTACGACGACTAAGTTGAGAGGTCAGGTCAGCTTTGCGATCGCACAAGCGTTTGGCGATGAGAAAGCCGATGGTAGTGGCGATCTGGACAGTCAGGTGGTCTTCAATAATCGGGTTCGGTTGTTTTTTGAGACTAGCTTCAATGGGACCGATAAATTAATCACTCGTTTAGATGCCCTGAACACCGTTCCCTTTGGTCCTGGAGAAGGAGACGATCCCAACATAACAGGGACATCCATGACCCGAACGGCTTTTGATGAAGGTAGTGATAATTCGGTCCGGATTGGTAAGTTGTTCTACGGGTTTACCGCAGGAAAAATCAATACCGATTCTCATGATGATCATAGTCATGGAGACCACGAAGGCCATAGCGATCACGACGATCATGGCGATCATGGTGGTCACGGAGGCCATGAAGGTCACGGTCACGGTCCGGCCCCGGACGCTCGCTTGTCTGTTTCCATTGATGCCGTGGGTGGAGAGTTTAACGAAAACTTCGTTAACTTCAATGAGTTTTTCTCGGAGGAGTTGACAGGGGCTATTTCTCGTTTCGGACGTTTTAATCCGATCTATTATCAGGGTTTGGAAGGAACGGGTGTCTCTGCCACCTATCGTTTCAATGAAACTTTTAGCTTGTCTGCGGGTTACTTAGCTCCCGATGCCAGCGATCCCTCTCAGAAAGCGGGTTTGTTTAATGGTTCCCATGCTGCCCTCGCTCAATTCACGATCGAACCCGGTGATCGCTTAGCGCTGGGCTTAACTTATGCCCGCTCCTATTTTCCCGGCGGGGGAACGATCGCCGTCTCGGGCGAAACGGGAAGCGAAGCCGCGAATGCTCCATTTGGAGAAGATACCGCGACATCTGCAAATTCACTGGGTTTCCAAACTAGCTTTCAAATTAGCCCGAGCCTTGTGCTCTCCGGCTGGGCAGGGTTAGCGTTTGCCAACGCAGAGACAAGCGGTTTTAATGACGATGCTGGTGTTGATGTTGGCAGGGGAGATAGCGCCACCGCGCTTAACTGGGCATTAACCCTAGCTTGGCTCGATGTCGGCGCTGAAGGCAATTTGCTCGGTCTAATTGTGGGACAACCCCCAAGGGTCACCGACAATGATGCCGGTGAAGAGTCTGACCAGGCATCTTGGCATCTAGAAGCGCAGTATCGTTATAAGGTCAACAACTATATCGCCGTTAATCCAGGCGTTTTTGTTGTGCTCAATCCAGAGAACCAAGACAATAATGCAATTGTAGTTGGCACAATTCGCACCATCTTTGAATTTTGATGCGAGAGTTGACTGGAGACCTTATCCGGTTTAGTTCTTGACCATAGTTACCACCAGCATGCTCAGAATAACTTTCAAGTTTTGAATTTTCTAGCTTAAAAATCGCACCTTACCACCTGAGGTGTTTTTGGGCGCGCATAGAGGCGACAACACTGATTAGCTTGGTGTTGTCGCCTCTATTGGTATATGGGCAAGGCTCTGCTTTGTAACAGACCTAGCTAGCGCAGCCGCAATCATCGCTACCACAACAAGCGCAGTCTGGCTGACTGTTGGCGCAAGCATCATTGCAATAGTTCTTACCCTCTTTTGTAATCGCTGTTGCGACCTCAACCGGGCAATCACAGGAAGGACAAGCACATTTCACTTGGGCATGGATATTCATCGAAAGTACCTCCAAAACGAAATATAGTCAATATTCAAACCAATATTAGAATGTTAGCAAATTGGAAATTTATATTCAAGCCAGCATTAGAATGAGTGGAACGGCTGTTCTGGCTAGATGGCTAAGAAAATTTTTGATTTTAGGTTGTCCATCCTAAGGGAGTTCTTGGACACAATCGCCTCATTTAACCTGGTGGCCAGCTAGATGAACGATTTCAAGGCATGATGGAGGACGTCGGAGGTGCGCTGGTCTCTGAGGGAGTAGTAGGCTAGCTTGCCAGCATTTCTGTACTTGAGGATTTTAAGGTCGCGTAGTTTACGCAAGTGATGGGAGGCGCTTGCGACCTTAATGCCCAGTAAAGTCGCGATGTCACAAACACAGAGCTCTATCCCACCACTGAGGGCATACAGAATCTTTAAGCGTGAGCGATCGGCTAGTGCCCCAAAAAGAATTTGAGCTTCTTCCAGCACTTCATCATCCGGTAGATCTTGCTTGGCTTGAGCAACTACCTCTGTATTGAAACACTGGACCTGACAGATATCGCTTGTTTTTTGCTTAGTCACAAGCCCAAGTAAATTTTGAATTCATGTGTAGCTTTGATTTTAACAGCCAGCCGCTTTCGAGTTCACAGCTTTTGCGGCCCGTAAAGTGCTGTCAGCTCACGAATGTCCGATTTTAGGCTGTTACGCAACACCGAAACACATGAACAAAATCGGCATGGAAAAGCACGAAAAAAACAACACCCGTGCCGAAAGCCTCCGCCGAATTAGCGAGGACGCCAGCTCTATATTACCCTTACTCAGTTAGAAACCCCGTTATCGCCAGACGATATCAATATATGACAACGCTCCTGAACGGAGAAGATACATCTCCTTAAAGGGTTGCGGAGCAGGCATTGTAGCGCTCATTTTTTTCAGAAATAGCGCCGCAAGGCGACCCCTAATTTTCAAGAACCGTAATTGGGGCTGTGAAATCAAGGAACAACGTTGAAAGATTCGAGCTCAGGCGATAAGACCCAAAGCGATTAATGTGTAGCGAAGCGATGATTTTTGGAGCACTGAACTTTCCTGAATAGCCGGGTGCTCCAGAAATTGTGTAATTACAACAGGAGATAGCCCTTGAAAGGTCTAATCCTGCTCACAGGTTGACTGTGAAAGCGAACAGGATGTCTACTAAATAGAATATTTTCCTTTACTTAGACCTCTTGCACAAATCGAAAAAGGCAACGAGTTTACTGAGTTTCATTCCTCAACCAATGCGTCTATGCAAGAGGTCTATTATGGTCTCGACACCTTATCTTTTGTATTGAATTTAAGCTCTACGGGAAAAAATATAAGCAAACAGACATCCTTCAGAAACAATTTAAAGCTCGCTTGAAGGCAAACTTGCGATCGGTATAATTTGTTGCTTTTTTTTGCGTTTTATTATTTCTTGTAATCTGATTTTGAGTGCAGATATATGATTATCCAACTGCCAATCAATAAAAAAGTTTGGAATTTATAACAATGAAATATTTTCCTAAATGGTTGCGCTTTTTTGGCGCTGTATCGCTCGTTGCCTTACTACTATTGAGTATAAAATTCTTGGCCGTTCCAATCTTGAGTAAGGCGTCCTCTCCCATTGACTATGAGATTTGGGGCTCCGATCAATCCAACTCTCGGAGCGGTGTGGAGGCTCGAGGCGTAAGTGGGAGTTGGATCTGGATCTGGGACCGTCAGGATCTCGAAAAGCAATTAGAAACGGGCGAGCCCGCGCAGCCAATCGGCTGTGATGGAAAAAATCAAACGGGAACTGGTCCCTGTGACCTTTACACCGTTTTTCCATCCGACCTAATCGAGCACGATACGAATGGAGCCACGGGCAATAGCCTAGCTGATCTGCCGAGTTTCGGTCGGTTACATGGCATGCTGCCCGACCCGCAAAACCGCTACATGAATATGAATATTTTTGCCCCGCAGGGTGGCTATATCGGGATCATGGACGGCGAAACGAAAGCAGCGATCGCCCTGTTCCGGGTCTCTGGCACCTCGAGCGGGCGCTCCGTTCATATGTCTTTTTGGAATTCCGACGGTTCGGCACTCCTCATCGCTAACCTGCACGGTAAGGTACTCGAGCGGATCGATTTGGAACGCGACTCTGATGGCAAGATTGTCAACGCAACCTTCAACCGCTCGGCTTCCCTAGGGTTCGGGAAAAGCTTAGAAATTACAGAGCAACCCAAGGTTTATCTCGGTAACAATGCCCAAGGTCAACCGATGATTGGTGAGATTGCAGGTAGTTACGACCCGGCTGCAATGGGTGATCTGACCCCCAATGGCATATGTAAGGAAAACGATTGCCCTTCTGGACAAAATGGCGGTCGGGCAAACAACGTGGTGATTTGTCCGATTGTTTCAGACAATGACTTAGCATTTGCTACCTTCGGCGGGGGCGGGCTACTCGTGGCCAATACCCGGACCACGCCCATGACGATTGTCGGCGAATATGACAACGCGACGATCAATGGAGCTGGCTGCGGTGGCGTCCAAGTTGGCCAGGATATGTGGTTGAATGCGGGAATTTCAGCTTCCGGGGCGGGGGCTAACCAATCCACTTTCACGCTATATACCTTGGACACCGAGGCATTGGGGACGACAGAAGCCAATAAACCGAATTCTCCAAAGCCAGCCGTCATCTTTAAAGACGACACGAATACTGCAACGATTGGCAATGCAACCGGGCCAGAGACAAATGAAACCGGTCAGTTGCCCGGCCAAACAACCCGTCGGGATTCCCATGGCATGGCAAAGACACTTGCTAATACCCATGTCCATACCGTCGATCGCATTCAGAATAATGTCGAAGTCATCAACGTGGAAACTGGCGCGCAGACGACTTACGACCTGACCACAGCCGACGGTCAGGGAAATGGCTTGGGACCCTGCCAGACTGTCTCCGTTAGTGACGACCCGAATTTACCCGGCAACGATCCGGCTCCCGATCTCCTCGAGCCCACGCCTGACGGCAAATATTTAGTCGTCGCCTTGCGAGGTCCCATCCCCGTTTCTGTCAACCATGCAGCCCAAGGCAGTTGTCCGGGAGTTGGCATCATCGAGCTAACCGAAGGCCGTGCTTCTGGTCGACTCGTCACCATCCTGCGCTCGACAAACACCGTCGATACCTCTCCCGGCAGTGCCCCCGGTGGTTACGACTACCAAGGAACGGAACACAGTGATATTCACGGTGCCGCTGTTCGCCGCAAGTTAGCCAGGAATTGATGCTGTTTTAGGTATAGCGGCCGACACCTTCGTCAGGGGGCGGCTGCATGCCAGAACACTCTAGATTTAGGCAACTCAAAGTCAGAAGTGTCCTAAGCGATCTGGCGAAAGCTATATCAAATGTAGGTTGAGCCAGTCTCCTCATCGGGAAGGGAATGGCGGAGCAGACGATATACCTCCCTTGTCATGATGTAGCGCTTGAGACACCGGATAATCTCGCGTTTGGACAAGCCTTGAGCCATTCGCTTGACCACGTAATCTCTCGTGGGTCGAGCCGGAGCATTGTGCGTTCCGAAACAAAGCTGCATTGGCCGGGCGATTTCCCGCAGAATTGAGTCAGTCTCAATTTTTTTGTTGGAGGCGAATCTGTTAGCTTTCGCGGGTCATGACTACGGCACATAGCAAAAACTAATAACCGAAGTAACCCAGTTGCATAATTTAGCTCAACGGGCTTGGTACATGTCCGCAGTGTTCGTTAGCCGCTTGGGCCTCCATCATCTGTTGTGGGTGAGGAAGATTTAAATTATGCATCACTTCAATGAACTCTTGGCGGGTACGCCCAGAAAAACGTGGATTGAAACGTTTCTCTTCTCCAATCAAGGACACTGTCTGCCCCCGGTAGTCGTGGGCTGGATAAACTAATACCGTCTCTGGCAACGTAAACAGACGTTGAGTTACGCGATCATAGAGGGTTCCAGCATCGCCACTCTGAAAGTCTGTACGACCACAGCCTCGAATTAACAAAGCATCTCCCGTTAATACATGGGTGGCGTTGACGAGGTATGCCATGTGGCTGTCGGTATGGCCATTAGTCTCAATCGCTCGGATACTAATATGCCCAACACTTAGCTGTTCTCCATGCCGGATAAAGCGACTGGCGCAATCAACCTGCGCATTAGTTGGAACCATAACTTCACAGCTCGTTAGTTCTCGGAGCCTGCCAGTCCCCGCGATATGGTCAGCGTGAATATGGGTCTCTAGACAAAATCGCAGCGTCAAGCCAAGTTCATTAAGCAGTTGATGGTCACGCTCGATCTGCTCTAGTACAGAATCAACCAGGATCGCTTCTTTGGTTTGAGGATCAGCGATTAGATAGGTGTAGGTGCTGCTCCTTGCATCAATTAACTGTCGAAACAACATAGAAGATTGATCTTTATAAATGTATGAATCATTTTTTGTGTCTTGATCAAAGCTCTGTAAAACCCATTGCGACTCCAAAATTTGCGTTCTAGCTCACCTCTTTTTGGAGTTAGGCACAGTTCGGGATGCTCCCTGGGAATAAGAGACCTTCACAGCTTGATAAACCTGATAAACAGCCATGCCAGCAATAAGCGCCACCAAATACACTAAGGGCTGCCAACTCCAAAGCACAAGTCCGACAACGCCAGGACCTGGACAGTAGCCAGAAATGCCCCAACCAATGCCAAAGATTGCTGCACCCGCTATGAGGGGAGCGTCAATGTCTCGCTTAGTGGGTAACTGAAATCGGTCCGCAAATAAAGGGTGAGACTGCCGCAATACAAACCGAAAAGAGATCGCAGTAACGGCGACGCCCCCCCCCAATACGAATAGCAACGTCGGATCCCAAGTGCCTGCCAAGTCGAGAAAGCCCAGCACCCGTTGACGATCGATCATCTGAGAAAATCCCAGTCCTAATCCAAAGAGTAGGCCAGATAGTAACGCCATCGATTTTTGATTCATTGCTCTTTCTTCCCTCATCCCAGTATTAATAAGTGGCGCGAGATAAACACCGTGACCATTGCTGTACTTAGAAAGGTAATCACAGCAGCCAGCGATCTCATCGAGAGTCGTCCTAAACCGCAAACGCCATGACCGCTAGTGCAACCATTCCCAAGACGAGTGCCAAAACCAACCAACCCTCCCCCCAACACCATAGGTAAAATACCTACAGAAGGTTTCGGTGTCGGACTCCCAGTCAGGACATATTCATAGAGGATGCCTCCTAAGATCATCCCGACAAGAAACAGCCACCGCCACTGCGCATCATCGGACCGGGGTAAACTGCCACTAATAATGCCGCTAATGCCAGCAATACGT
>JBCDHF010000210.1:0-8141 GCA_038750375.1 Cyanobacteria bacterium P01_H01_bin.15 | reverse complement strand
TAATCAGGGTGTAATCCCGATCACGCACGATGGATGCTTCAGTCATCGGTCCTCCTGCTTCCAAAACCTGACTCAGTGCCCTAAGGCTAACTAGGGTACGATTTGGCGCTCCAGAAATTACCGATTTTTCTCAGAATTTTAGGGCTTTCGTTCGATGGCTGAGAAAACTTCGATTTTGAGTCCCTTGACCGTTAGAGCGTTCTGGTAGAGAACTATCTCTGCGAGATAAGTGTGATTGCTTCGTGACAGGAAAAAAAGGTAATTAAGCTACCGAAAACCTTACAGAGACTTTTCACGAGCCAACACAAATACATTGCCCTCATTACCGCGACCAAGCCGGAGATCGTCGTCAAGATAGGTTATTTCCAACCACCCCGATTGCTCCCGGTTAATTTCGAAGTCCAGAGGCGCAAACTTTTTGCTATTCTCCAACTGCTCAATAAATTCAGCGGCGGAACGATAACCGAGCAAACTTTGCAGACCAAAAATTAGCCGCTTGAAATTGACGTTAACTCGCCGAGATGACACCGGCTCAAACTCGGCCGCTACACAGACTAACGAATCAAGCCAGGGTAATCCGGTAATTTCTGCGAAATTATAAATTCGTTGATGTTGAGGACTGATGCATTGATAGATTTGACCCAGTTGAAATAGCGGAAACCGGTCTAGCCCCAATAGCTCTCGGCTTGTTGTGTAGAGTAGTCGCCAATTTCCGGACAGCAGAGCAGTTTGCTCCAAGGGATTGGGGGTGGGATTGAGATCTTCGAGTTGTTCAACCGCAGCGAGCACACGAACACGGTCAATTTCGTTGCCCAGTAAACCGCGATTTTTACCCGCGAGGGCTTCCAGGAGAATCGCTTTTCTTTCTTCCATAACGGGTTGGTTCCGAACGGACTGGCTTTATCCTCTCAAGTTCAGTCCGCTTTCTCACACCCTATGACGATAAGTTTTTTTACAAATTGTCGAGGTGTCCCTAACGAACTTTGATAGTCAATCTACCGCTGAATTGCCTAGAATTGCTTAGTTAACTCGTTTGCTCGGCTAGACCCACGCCTTTTGACTTTTATGAAAAATCCAGCCCTGTCCCAAGAGTCCCGTTTTGAGCCCGCCAAGGTCATCCCTCTCAAAAACGACTCTTCATTGTTGGAATGGCTGCGTGCCAGTGATCGCATTATTGAACGAGAAGTGGTCAAAGAAATCGCTTCAGTCGAGGAAGATCCAGAATTTGACGGTCTGATTGAAGAGGATTCCTACGAGTCCGATGATGAAGACAACAGTGACACTTTAGACGAATAAGTCCGTCTCTCGGGTTAGTGTTTTGGTATCAATGTGACGAACTCTCTGCCCGTGAAACCCCTCATCCAGCCAACTGGTAAAACGCTGTTAATTCTGCTTGCGATCGCACTGGTGATTTTAGCGATCGCATTGGCTCAAATATTTTCTTTACCAAATCCGAGCTGGGAACTGTTGGCACCGCTCTTAGTCAGCACCTTTCTCTGTGCTGCGTTGGGATTGTTTGTGGTTCCTGTGCTGCGGCGGTTGAAAGCGAGTCAAATTATTCAGGAAGATGGGCCCCAAAGCCATCTGAAAAAAGCGGGAACGCCCACCATGGGGGGCATTTTTTTTGTCCCCACGGCTGTTTTGCTCGCAATCATCTGGTCTGGATTTGCGCCGTTAGTTATGGGTGTGGCGGGAGTGACACTTAGTTACGCGTTAATTGGATTTTATGACGATTGGCAAATTCTGAATCGACGCTCCAATAAAGGGATTAGCCCCCGAATGAAGCTCTCCCTCCAAGTTGTGATCGCAGTCGCGTTTGGGTTGTGGTTGTTTTGGTCCCAGCCTGCTGAAATTACGACCGTTTCCTTGCCGGGTGGTTTACAGTTACCTTTAGGCATTTTATTTTGGCCATTAGTGGGCTTTGTATTGGCGGCGGAGAGTAATGCTACGAATTTGACTGATGGAGTCGATGGCTTGGCGGGGGGGACTGTTGCGATCGCGTTCATTGGGTTGGCTGCCATCGTTGCGGGAGATCAACCTGAACTTGGTCTCTTTTGTGCTTGCTTAAGCGGCGGCTGCTTGGGATTTGTCGTTCACAATCGCAACAAAGCCGATGTGTTTATGGGAGATACTGGGTCCTTAGCTCTCGGTGGTGCACTGGCCGCCGTCGGACTGCTTAGTAATCACTTATGGGCGCTATTTATTATCAGCGGTATTTTCTTTGTGGAGTCTTTGTCGGTGATTGCTCAAGTGAGCTATTACAAGGCCACCAAGGGTCCCGACGGGAAAGGCAAGCGGCTGTTAAAAATGGCTCCGTTTCATCATCATCTTGAACTCAGCGGCTGGAGTGAAACCCAGATTGTAGGAGCTTTTTACTTAGTCAATGTGGGTTTGGTCCTTTTGGCGATCGCAATCCGGACCTAGAGACTCTTGAGACTCAGGGTTCCCCACGATTGACGAGCAGAGCCCAGCAATAAAGCCGTTAAACAAATGGCAGTCGAGAAATTGACTGACCAGTATTCCGCTTAGGAGCTAATTCGCTAGAATTTTTCCGTGAGTTTAAATACCCAGGATTGCCACCGCATGAATTGCGATCGCATCGAATTTGATTTTGATAAAAGTCGGGTCTCGCCGGACAAAGTTCAGCGTTTATTTAACCTGTCTGCTTTTTGGGCCAAGGATCGCTCTTTAGAAGACTGGCAAACAGCCATCAGCTTCAGCGAGCCAGTCTTGGCCGCGTGGGATGGTACACGTTTGATTGGATTTGCGCGAGCCAGTTCTGATGGTGTGTATCGAGCAAGCATTTGGGATGTTGTCATTCATCCGGAATATCGCGGTGCGGGGCTCGGACGCCAGCTCCTAGAGAGGCTATTGGCCCATGAAAGAATGGCGCGAGTTGAGCGAGTCTATTTGAGCACTACTTTTAAAGCGGGATTTTACGAACGGTTGGGTTTCCAAAAAAATCAGTCCACGACCATGGTTTTGATGAAAGATCTAGTACTGCCTAAGGCTCTAGAGTCAGAGGAAGTTGAATACACAAACAGCTCAGAGCTGGATTTTCACTGACACTTTGCACTCGCAGTCTTCCCTTGAGAGACTCCACTAGTGTTTGCAACAACCAGAACTTCATGCCTGGAGAAAAGGTCATTTGGCGACTTAAGCTATACGCATCTTCTAACGTTTCTAGGGCTGCCATCTGAATCGAGGGTTCTTCAATCTCCTGCCAAAAATCAGGTTGAAACTCTCCTTGTAGTTTAAGCATGACCCCGTTCTCTGTTTGCTGTCCAAACAAGGTTAAATTCAAACCCACTAGCTGTGTGATCGCAGTTTCTATCAAGAGCAGTAAGGTTTGCTCCAGGCGATTAGGATCGCTGACAATAAACAGCCCGTCATCAACCATTATGGTTAGTTGATAGCTACGATTCTCGAGCAGCAACCGTAGGCGCTGATAGACGCAATCGCATACGTTGCTTAAATAAATAGTCTGCTTACTTAGGCGACCGGTCCCGTAGTTAATCTTTGAGATCGCGATCGCTTCATCCAATAGACCCAAAAATTTTTTTGCCGCGTTGTATGCCTCCTGAATAAATTCCCGCTCTTCTTGGGGGCTAGTACACAAGTCATTGAGAATTAGCTGATGCAAACTCAGCAATCGACTCATCGGCGATCGTAATTCGTGAGCTGTACGAGCCAAAAAGCCACCCTTGTAGGCAGCCAATTCCGTTGCTAAATATAAGCCTAAGCGAGTTTCTTCTAATTCTGAGGCGGTTGGCTCATCCATGACTCATACCGAGTGATATGTGGTTAACAGAACAACTTCTGGAAAATGCGGGGGATACCCATATTCACTTCATACGTCGCAACTCACTCAATTAGACAAGCTTCTGATGGCGTCAATGGGACTAGCCAACTGAGTCAGCCCAGCATTCACTCAATTTGCTTCCCTACAGGCCGAACATACTAAGATTACCCTTCACACTTTGAATCGTGAGCGCCTTAGCTTGTCAAATGAACGACAATTTCTCCCTGTCGCAAGATCTGCCAACCAGGCGATAACCATTTGATCACGGTTGAGGGGGTTCTATTTTTGGCGGTGGTCTCTGCCCACACGGATATGCTCGGAAATTGATTTGAGATTGCAGATGCGGTTAATAAAGGGGGACCGCCTGACAAATTAGCGCTGGTAGTCGCCAACGGTCCAGTTGCGGCCAAAAGCTGTAGGGCAAGCGGGTCAGCTGGAACGCGAATACCAATCGTGCTGGGATCTTGCGGATGAACTGCGAGTGGCACCGCATCAGAAGCCGGTAGAACCAAGGTTAAGGCCCCCGGCCAATATTGATGACCCAAATCCCGCCACTGAGCCCATGCTATTGACGGGCCTTGAACAAAGGGCCACAAAGCATCCGGATTATGACCCAATAAAATCAGTGGTTTGTCGGCGGAGCGACCTTTGAGACGATAAATTTTTTCAGCGTGAGCCGGTAAAATCCCTAAACCAGGTACGGTGTCTGTAGGAAAGGCGACTGCCTCCCCTGCTTTAGCCTGTGCAATGAGGTCTGTTAAATTGCCCAACATTATCTTCTTTGGGTCCGAAATTAAAACTTACACGACATATGCTTGAACAAAGCGTTCAATGCCAGCCAAGTCCGATACAACTTCTACCTCTCGATACTGCCCCGTGTTTATCAGCATTTCTTGTACTGTTCGGGCTTGACCCTGCATCAACTCTACGCCCCAAAATCCGCCTGAAATAAGAAATTCTGGCGCTTGAACTACTAATACGCGAACGGCATCTAATCCATCTAGACCCCCATCCAATGCGGACAACGGCTCATGACGAATGACTTCTGGTTGTAACTGTGCCAGCTCAGCAGCAGGAATATAAGGCGGATTAGATATCATTCCCACAATTTGCCCTCTTTCCGCCGACAACGGCTCCCACCAATTGCCCTGTCGCCACTGCAGCTGAGGCGGTGATACGTTCAACGCTTGCCCATTTTTGGCAGCAATCGTCAGTGCGTCGGGACTCGTATCAATACCAACTATGTGAAGTTGAGGGTTGGCGATAGCAAGCGCAATGGCAATGGCACCACTACCCGTGCCCAAATCAACCCAGATACCGCGACGCAAGTGACTCGATTTTGTGATCGCAGCTTGAGCCAGATCAACGAGTATTTCCGTCTCAGGTCGGGGAATCAAAACCCGATCCGAAACACTGAGCTGGAGATCTCGCCAATCACAATACCCCGCTAAATATTGCACTGGACAGCGGGTCTTCACTCGTAATGTCCAAAGTTCGCTTAATTCGGTCCAAGAACAAGCACTTTGGACGGTGAGCGGCATCTGCCCTAACTTAAGTTGCAAAGAGTTTAGGGAGGTTAGAGCGATTAGTAACCAGTCGACTTCGTAGAGCGAAATCTGGTTTGCGATCGCAGCCTCACGAGCTTGATTTCGCCAGACCAGCAACTGCGAACCAGAAAGCGCTTCAGTAAACTCCACAACGATTTCAAATTAAAGAAAAAATCTTCCTATGGACCAGCCGGTGGCGGGTTCTCCTGATTAATTCGCTGCACATCCTGCAAACTTTCTGGCGGTGGAATAATTTGAATACGCTCATAAACCTGCTGTTGATCATCGATAAACTGCTGTATTAAAGCAGCCATCGGAATAATGCCAATTTGTGCCTCTGCCGACTTTTCCACCCCGGAATCTTTATAGCGCGTGACTAACTCCTGCGCCATGTCCTCCTTCATAAAGAACGGAATAAAAGATTCTTGGGTATCCTCATTCACTAGGGGCAACAGAATCGTATTTTCACCATCCTGAACAAACCCATAGAACAGAGGAATGCCAATTCTGGCCGGGTTTTCAATCTGTTGTCCTTGAGCTTGCAAAAGCTGAACCGCGGACTGAACCTCGACGCCATCCGGAAACAGAGTGTACGGAGCACTTTCCGCATTATTGGCGGCCGCTTGACGCCCCACCTCAATAACCGCCGAAAGTCGCACCGGCAAAATCCGCGTCTGAGCCGAAATATCTGGATTACCCGAGGCTAACTGCTGGCGCACTTGGCTCGCTTGCTCGTACTTTACAAAGAAAAACGGTCTAGCCTCGGTATCGTTGCCCTCTGGGTCAAGGGTCAAGGGCAGCGGTTGCCCCTCGTTATTAGAAATCGTAAATACCGGCACATCCGCCAACTTTTCGATCGCCTGCTCTTCCGTTAAAGCGATCACACTGGGTACAGGACCGGCCACTAGCCCGCCAACCGTGCCCCCCAAAATACTCGCCGTTGCACACCAGCCCAACACAGTCTTAAACATAAATACTCACCTCGGACATATCTATCGTTCGTAATTTATTTGGAACAAGCGACAAATCTATAGCAACCGCCACTTTCGGCAAGGGCGGTTTCATGCCAGAACGCTCTGAAATCAATCAACTCAGAATTAGAGATGTCCTAAGCGACCTGGCGAGGACTATCACAATAATTTCGCTGAATCAGTCCACACGTCAGAAAAGTCCCATACATCCTATCGGAAAAAAATCAGCTCCCTCAGTTGGACTACCGAACACTTTCTAAAGTTCTAGTGTTTAAGAATTCTCGTATTGTCGGCGACTGACGGGACGGCCAAGAATCGAACGGTGGTTCGAAAAAATCAGTTCCGCTCTTTTTCAGGGCTCACAAGCAAATCGTGACCGATATCCACCGAACTTATGCCAATACTGTTTTAATGCATGATGCGGCGTATGTAAGCTGGCTTTGACTCGGTACAAAAGTACTTGTCGATGGTTCCCCATCCAAATCTTGTCAACTGGATCCACTGTAATGACAGTACCACCTAGGACTGTGACGCATTCCGAAAAGCGATCGATAGTGCCCAAGTCAACTGTCTCAAAGACAAAGAAATTGCCAGAGCAGATCAGATGACGGCTACGAATCCAGCCCTGCATCTTTTTTTCTGCATTTGGTGGCAACAACATGGATACGCAGGTCGGAGAAAACTCGGGTAAATTAGGCGGGGACTTGGTCGGCATAATTTTCTTGCTTCTCAAAGCGTAAGGGTCCGTGCTCAGACCCCCAGATATGCTCATGGGTCTCGACATCGAAACCGCGATCGCGGCTGACCCACGTGTTTTCTGTAATTTCAACTTCACTCACTAAATAAGTCTGATGCCCTTGCTTAGAAATTAAGCAGCCATTGCCCGGTTCAACACCGCCCCGAAATAAAGAGCCTTCACGTTTGAACACCATCGAACAGCGCTCTCGACGCACGATGTCAGTATGGGAAAGGCTGTCTAGAAGGCTTTTATCTCGACCAGACCCAGCAAACAGGACACCATCCTTCAGACCGTAATTCTCAATGTAAATATGATCCTGACAGTCAACCAGCCGATGGATTCCTTGGCGGTAGGGTCTCCAAAGATCGTAATCATAAACCTGCTCTGAGTAGAGACCAATGGCTCCAAAAAAATCAAACGGTAGCGGCTGAAAATAAACCCGAATATGGGCGAAGTTTACGGGGTCGCTCGCAACTTGCTTCGCGTTACTAAATCCCCCTGACATCCAGCGGGCTAAGCGAATTAAATCAGACGTCGTTTGCTCCGCATCCGCCACAGAATCTGACATGTTTGCTTCTGAAAAATTATTGAATAATACCGTTATTGTTAAGCGCTTATATTCTGGCGAATTTCAGAGGAGAAAGAAGCGGTTACCACTCCAGTCCCTTTGCTGGTCTTAATCAAAGAAACACGGCAGCGTAGATTCGGCGTGGCAAACCAAATTTTTTCTTCAGCTGCAGCTCGGTCATAACCAGTCGTCAAAATAAAAGTCCCGTCTTCTGTCAGTATGTATCTCCCTACTGCTGCCATCTCTTCGGCGTAGCCCTGATCTCTTAATAGCTGACCGCTACGAGAATGCTCAGTGTCGGGAATTGGTACTAAGACTGATTTCCCCGCCAAAACCTGCTCCTCGTCCCAGTCGGATTGTCCTTCCCAGCTCATGCGAAACGGCGACACTGCCAACTGAGGCTCAATGCCATGCAATTTACACAGTTCGACAACAGTCGGATCTTGCGTTTCTAAAGCGGCAATCTCTATGTCTGATTCAATTGCTTCAAAATGACCAAATGCCAAATGATGAG
>JBCDHF010000209.1:0-8166 GCA_038750375.1 Cyanobacteria bacterium P01_H01_bin.15 | reverse complement strand
GGCTGGTTTCATTAGATTTCCAATTTTCGAGGAGCAGTTGCGCAAAGAAATCATAAGCTGAAGGGGAACTCACGACTGCGTCCAAACCGATATAGTCCCCTATAAATTTGAGGGCTTTCTCCTGTTCCGTTGCGATCGCCGTGTAGTGAGTTGAGGTGGCTTGACGACCTAAGAGACTGACGCCAAAATTCGGTGCACAAGCAATCAAAAACTGGGTCTGAGAATCGCGCTCCTTCGGCCAATCCTGTCGCTGCAGAGCAGTTCGCGCGAGGTTCGGCGGGAGCGCAGCCCCGGCATCCTGCAGCAAAACAACCCGAGAACGAGTTTGCAGTCGGACAATCGTCTGCAACAGAGATCCAGACATTTTGGGGAAGCGCAACCACGTGACTAACTGAGGGGGATTTAGCTCAGCTAGTTTTTGGAGGCTATGCATCACGAGTTTTTCCCACATCGCTGGCGTCAGCGATTGTGGGCTCAGCCCCGGCAAGGACAATGCCGTCAACATCTCGATTAACGACGGGGAAACGGTAGAAGCATTGGTCATCACCATTGTTTTCTCCTTCAATAAGGAACGATGCCTAAACAACAAACAATTGCCGCAATTATCGTCTGCGGTCAACGGATAACTGCTTCATCGACGACATTTAAAGCCAGCTCAAACAGGTGAACAAGTCGTCTAGCCCAGGTTATGGGACTAAGCTAACGTCATTCAGCAAGGAATCACTGAGTTCTTAGGGAAAATCAAGATGATGACTAGAGAATTAGGCGCTGGCAATCTTGACTTTTCTCTGAAGGTATCTGGGGATCTTCAGTTAGCAACATGAATTATCGGTGTCTGACGGAATCTAAACAAAGCCGATAAATTTAGGCTCGCCAATAGAAAAATCCGTAGGTCGCGATCGCAAAGCTCTCCATCAGCACAATAATGCTACGTAACCACACATTCGGCACTAATCGAAACACTTGGGGCGTGACGCCAACCACAGCTAAGATTTCGCCGAGAGCTACCCACCGACCAAAATGACGCGGGTCCCAGTAGGACAAGGGACTGATAAATCGAAAATTACTGAGCGGGTAGAAGTGCCGATGGGCATCGTCATTGTGGACCGGTAGATCCAGCAAAGAATGGCCAATCAGGCTGGCACAAAACCACATTCCTACCTGCGATCGCAAACCCCAGGCAATAGCTAACCCGAGACAGGCGATAGGCAACGAATGAAACAGCGCCACAATGTCTTGGATTAGCGGCTCGTAATAGGCTTGGGACCAGATTTCGCTTTCCGGGAGCCGATACACGCCTTTCATTACAAAATAGAACGCAAAAATTGGCACATCTGGCAGCACCGCCCCAATTGCGATCGCAACTTTGGCTTGGGGGGACAGGGAGCCTAAAGCAGCCAAATTCAATAACAAATGGGACGGAGTATTCATTGGCTAAGATGAGCGAGAGTTTGATGATGCCAGTTGTCAGGGAGCAAATCCGTGCCCAGTAACCCACTGTCCGCAAATCCTAACGAACTCCACCAACAAATTTCGGAATTGCGTGCCCACAGTCGTCAAAATTGCCAAGACCGCTGGTTTTTCAATACTCAACCGACCTCGCTCCCACAAATTCCTTGGGACACATTTACCCGGTCCGCATGGCAGCGGGGAGAGCAAAACGAAAAAGGCTATTTAGTGTGGGAGAAAGGCAGCCAAGAGCGCTGGTTTGCTCAACGCTTTGAGGTCCCTGAAAGCTGGCAGGGTTATCCACTAAAAGGTCTGGATCTCAAACTGCGTCTAACTTGGTGGGCTGCGATTGCAGAAATTCATGTAAATGGCGAACTGCGCCGGACCGGGGATTTGTTTGATTCATCGACTCGGCTCCTGATTGCCCAAAATGTCCAGCCCGGAACCTGTTTCGACATCGCCCTGAGAGTAGTCAGTCCTGGCCATGACATCGGCGGACTAATGCGCGCTGAATTCATTTTTGAGAGCGAAACCCGCCTCGATCCTGGGTTTGTCGCCGATGAACTGGCTGTCCTTCTGAAACTGCAACCCAAAGCCGCATCAGACATCACCCAAGGCTTGAAAAAGCTGAAGCAGGCAACACTCGAAAATGCTACTGACTTTGAAGCGGGTTTGAGCTGTTTGCGATCGCAACTCCAGCCCTGGAGCAAAGATCTCAAAAAATATCGCTTTAACCTACTAGGTCATGCCCATCTCGATATGGCATGGTTGTGGCCAGTCCGCGAGACCTGGGACGTCGCCGAACGGACGTTTCGCTCAGTCTTGACGCTGCAACAGGAGTTTGCGGATCTTACGTTTGGGCATACCACCCCTGCTCTCTATGCCTGGATGGAAACCCACCGCCCAGAATTATTTACGCAAATCAAAGCTGCCGTTAATGCCGGAACCTGGGAACTCCTCGGCGGCATGTGGGTAGAGCCGGAGGTGAACTTGCCCAGCGGTGAATCCTTGATACGGCAGTTTCTCTACGGTCAACGGTACCTTGCTCAAGCTTTCGGCAAAATGACCCGCGTTGCCTGGTTACCCGATAGCTTTGGGTTTCCAGCGCAACTCCCCCAAATCTTCAAACTGTGCGGCATTGACTATTTTGTAACCGGCAAACTGCATTGGAATGACGCCACTAAATTTCCCCACGGACTGTTTTGGTGGCGCGCCCCCGATGGGACTGAAATCCCCACCGCAATGGCACCGCCCAACATTACCGGCGTAATGGATATTGATCCCTTGGTCATGGCTGATTATGTCGCCAACTGGTCCAAGCAGACCGGCTGCACGGAGGCCCTCTGGCTTCCTGGCGTCGGCGATCACGGCGGCGGACCAACCCGCGAAATGTTGACCATGAAGCAGCGCTGGCAAAGGTCTCCCTTTTTCCCAGAAATGCGGTTTCTCCGAGCCGAAAGTTTTTTTGACCAAGCTGTCCGGAATGTGGTCTCTCCCGAAACGTCCGCCAATCTACCCACTTGGAACGACGAACTGTATTTAGAACTGCATCGCGGTCACTTTACCGCCCACGTAGACCAAAAAGCGGCGAACCGCGCAGCTGAGTTGGGTCTCTACCGTGCCGGAGTCTGGGCTAGCCTCGCCTCCATGCAGGCCCAAGCTTGGGGCACCGACTATCAATATCCGCGGCAAGCCCTAGCAGAAGCCTGGAGACAGGTCTTATTCAATCAATTTCACGATATTCTCCCCGGCACCTCTATTCCTGAGGTTTTTCAAGACGCTAACCGGGACTGGCACGCTGCGATCGCAACCATTGAAAAAGTTGAAACCCAAGCCCTTCAGAGCATCGTCCAACATATCGAGCGACCTTTGCAACTAGCAGAAAACGCGCAAGCCCTTGTTGTCTTCAATCCCAACAGTTGGACGCAGTCCACTGTCGTAGAACTTGAAAAATTTGGCCCCGGTAAAATTCTCAATTGTGATGGCACCGCTGTCCCCGTTCAGCGCAGCCAGGACTCGCTACTTTTTTGGGCGGACTCCCTGCCCGAGATGGGGTACGCCCTGTTCTGGTGGGTACCAGGGGCGCCACCAGTTCAACCGACGCCTCACTCAGAGTATGTCCTGGAGAATTCATTTATAAAAGCGGAAATAAATCCACAGACAGGCAATATTCGGCAAATTTGGCTAAAAGATCTAAATATTGAACTCTTAAAGGACGAAAGCAATCAATTTCAATTCTTCAAAGATCAAGGGCAATATTGGGACGCGTGGGACATCGCACCGGATTTCGCTGACAACCCGCTTCTCCCAGATACTTTAATCAGCATCCAGTGGGAGGAATGGGGACCTGTGCGATCGCGTATTCGGATTGTGCGTCGATGGGAGACCTCTGAATTTGCCCAAGACTATATTTTGGAAGCCTATAGTCCGGTGCTCAAAATTGAGACCACCGCCCAGTGGAACGCAGAACAAACCTTGCTCAAAACCTCCTTTAATTTCAATTTCGAAGCCGAGCACGTCACTTACCATGTCCCGGCTGGAATCATTGAACGTACCACCCGTCCTCAAACCCCTTCCGAACAAGCCAAATGGGAAATTCCGGCTCTCCAATGGGCGGATTTCAGCCATCCCAGCGGCGCGTACGGGGTGAGTTTGCTCAACCACACCAAACACGGACACGATCACTCTCCTGCCCAGCTTCGGCTAAGTCTTTTACGAGCTCCCAATTGGCCCGATCCCACTTGCGATCGCGGAACTCATTTCTTCCGCTATGCCCTCTATCCCCATGTCGGGGACTGGCGCACTGCAGACACTTTTAACTACGCGACCGACTTTAACCAAACCCTGAAATGGCTAGCCCTTAATGACGAGCCGCTCAAAAAACCGACCCTGCCCACCCAGGCAAGTTTGATGCAGATCCCGACCCAAAATTTTCGCATTATGGCGCTCAAGCAAGCTGAAGATTGCCCACAAGCCTGGATTCTTCGTGGTCATGAATCCCACGGTGCTCCCTGCTCATCCCTAACGGCAAGCGTGTATTGGGGACAGCTCAGTACACAACCCGTAGATGGACTAGAGCGCCCTCTAAAACAGTTTCCCTCGCTGGGTCCTTGGTCGATTCAAAGCCAACGATTAACTTTGGCCGATCCGCCGTCATAGAGACTGTTGAGAGGGACCACACCCAGAAAACATTTCAAATAGTTAAGTGTCTTTGACATTGTATAGGCAGCCGATTATCGTGGCGTTCCAGTTCGCTGACTAGCGCTGGCGAATTAATGAATGCTGACAACTCGCCCTTTTGTAAACAAGCCATAAGATTGCCGACTGTTGCAGGCTTATTCAATAGACTCTGAGATATTGACACAAGCATAAGTGACTAATCAACTCGTCTATTTCCTGGAAAGAGATCCTATTCGCTCTTGCTTCCGAAGATTCAATTAGTAAACCTTGCGTAGATTAGAATCCATTAGATCACAGATTGGAGAGACCGTCTCAATAGCCAGCCGCTAGCATGGTTGAGACTGATGAGAAGTTTTTACCAATCAGATTTTATAAGTTCACTACAAATTTTGGTTTTACTTAGGAAAAATTCAGCGCTGAGCATTAGTTTTTTGAGTATTAAGATCCACAGGAATGTCAGCCCATGTCAGTAAAACCTGCGAGTTCTAACTCGACTCCCGCAGCTGGAGCCGATACTAATATAATTCCCGCTGGAACTCTCATCTATTACCGTTACGAGGTTCAGTCGGTTTTAGGTCGGGGCGGCTTTGGTCAAACCTATCTAGTGCATGATCGACATCGTTTCAATACCCCTTGTGCGCTCAAGGAATTGGTCCCACCGAAAACAGAAGCCTCTGCGATCTCAAAAGAGCAAGAGTTATTCGAGCGGGAAGCAAGCGTTCTTCATCGCATCGACCATCCTCAAATCCCAAAGTTGCTCACTTACATGCAGGATGGCGAACTGTGGTTTTTGGTCGAATAATATGTGGCTGGTCATACTTACGAATCAATTCTGCTGAAGCGTCGACGCAAAAATCGCATTTTTTCTGAGCTGGAAGCCCTCAAAATTCTGGCTCAACTGTTGCCGGTGTTGCACTATCTACACAAAAGAAACATTATCCATCGCGACATTTCACCTAATAATCTTATGCGGGCCAAAGATCGCCCTCGTCCAGTGCTCATTGATTTTGGTCTGGTAAAGCACTTTCGGGATGAAAAAATGTTGGCGCGTCCATCATGGCGGGCAAGCGAGGATATTCGCCGCCAGAACAAATGCTTTACGGCAAGTGTTATCCCGCGAGTGACCTTTATGCGTTAGGTGCAACGTTAATCGCTCTCCTCACCGGTCGCCATCCCAATAAGCTTATGGATCCGGAGAACCAAACCTGGAATTGGCGCCAATATGCCAAAGTCTCCGATGGAACGGCTCAGATCCTAGATCGGACAGTGTTTGCTTTTCCAGGAGTGCCAAAAAAGCCCAGAAACCCGGTATCGCTTAGGCTAAAACCTTAATTAATTATAGCCTGCAACAATCCGAATTATTATCAATTAGTAGCGAAGTGCTAACCTTGTTCGTAAAAATACTGGGGACACTTTGGGGGACGGTGGAAAATTACAGAGAGAGAATCAAGGTGCTTAACCAAACCCTTGAGCAGTGCAAGCTCTACATAAAGGGGGACCGTCGCCAAATCTATTTACGGGGGACGTTTCCGCCGAAGCCTGGGGAATTCGTCCCCAAGCGCCGGGAGATTCCCACGGGATTTAAGTTGTCGGCTAGGGGCATAAAAGCCGCCTATGCCAAAGCCCAGGAGCTTGAATCTCAGCTCACATTTAATAAGTTTGACTGGGGACAGTGGGGACATAAGCCTAGAAAAAGTGAATCAACCTTAGCGGCTGCATGTGCGGAGTTCGAGAAAGATTTTTTCGATCGCAAGGGGCGATCGGTGGGCCAGCAAGAATATTTTGAGATGCAATACAGATCAGCCTTTAGGGAACTCCCGCTTGACAGAGAGCCAACTTGTGAGCACTTCAGGCAAGCGATCGTAAAAACGCCGGTAGACTCCAGAAAGCGCTTGCAATTGACGATTAGTTATGGTGCTCTGGCGAGATTCTTGGGAATGGACTGCGAGCTTAACCGCTTCAAGGGGAGTTATTCTGGTCCGGAAAAACGGAATTTGCCAGAAGATCAGAAGCTAATCGAATTCAGAGAGGAATTGCTAGACAGAACGATCGGACTCAGAAAAGCATTTGAACTAATCGCGCTTTATGGATTGCGTCCCCATGAAATCTTCAAGCTGGATTTCAGCGACTTTCATCAGGACGGCTATCCCTTGAAAGTTTTAGAGGATACCAAGACAGGATACCGTGTTGCTTTCCCTCTCCCGGCTGCATGGGCTGATAAGTGGGATGTTGGTCAAAACTTGGCATTGCCAAGACCGAGAAGATCCCTGAAAGGATTATCAAACCGTCAACGAGGGCAGTTGATTTCTTCATTTTTCAATTACCAAAAAATCAGTCATGGCTGGGACATCACGCCAACGGTCATGAGAGATATGTACGCAATCAGAGGGGCTAGGCTTGGCGCTGACTCCGGCGATGTTGCTCGATGGATGGGGCATAGTTTGACCGTTCATATGAATAAATACATGGTGCATATCGGACAGAAAGACGACCAAGCTATATGGTCACGGCTTCCCAGAATTTAAACGCCGCAAAAGTCTTTAACTAGCTGCTTGATGTAGTTATCTTTAATCATCCCTTGCTTTGCGAGTTGAAAAACGGTGTCCCTCATTACTTCCAAGTTTTCACACTTGGCTAGCTCCTGTTTATAGGCTTCAAGGTTGAAATTCTACTCTAAAGTTAGCTCCATGTTTGGCATAGGTGGGACCATGATTAAATCCTCTGGGTATGGTTATCAATCGCTTTTTTGCACTCGACAATGTTGAACTTGTACCCGCCCTTATGGCGCTTGTAATGCACCCCCTCCACAAAATAGGGGCTCTTATAGGGCTCGTTTACCCAGAGCCTAAGTGACTGTGGTCCGTAATCCAGTGTCCTGGCAGCATCAGAGGTCTTTTGCCATCCCTCATCGCCATCACGTTTGGTCAAAAGATTTTTGACGACGGCTTCAAGGAGTGCAACCCTTTCTTCCAAAGTTTGACTCATTAGCTCCAATATCCTCTTTTGTGTTGCTTATTAGTCACGATCTAATCCTCTACATTCGTACAAGCCTTGTTGATAATTTCCTGAGCCACCCTGCCCCAAGCGCTAGACAGAGAGCCTTTTTTGTTCATCCACACTCGGAAAAAGACTGTTGATAACTCCCACCATTTCTTATTGGTCAAGCCTTGGTCAATACGATTCGGCGGTGGTATCAGAGCCAGACCATTCCTGAGGTAAACAATCCAGCAGCCCACTATCGCGCACCCGTCTGGGTGGTCAATTGGGATATCAGCCACAGATTGAAATTCGTAAGCCACATGATCGAGATCCAAAGCAGTCCAGCTAATAGCCATCTGTCCATTAACCCGCCTCCAATCGGTTTGAATGCTCGCCATTAATGACCTGGTTAGATTCCTTTCCATAGCCATCACATAGACTCAAGAATTCCCGCTTAAAATCGCCCAAGTTAGATTTAGAAACTTGACCAATTCCGTACAGTCCACCTAATGAATTAACCGCCTTTTTAGCAGCAGCTGATTTAGACATATCAGATGC
>JBCDHF010000208.1:0-8276 GCA_038750375.1 Cyanobacteria bacterium P01_H01_bin.15 | reverse complement strand
TCGGCAATCAGAACTTTTTTGCCCAACCCTAAGATAAATAGGCTCAGCCCTTGACCAATGTTGGTGTGATTAAAGGTATAGTTTTGCCAGTCACGCAATTGAGGAATCAATTCATCGTGGCGCAGAATGGGTCCGGCAATGAGCTGGGGGAAAAAGGCGACAAAGAGGGCATAGGTGACTAGATCATAGTTGTTTCCTTTCACTTCCCCACGATAGGCATCTACCAAATAGGCAATTTGGGTAAAGGTATAAAACGAAATAGCTAGCGGTAAAAAGATATCCCCTACATTCCAGCTAGTTTGCAAGATCACATTGAGAGAGCTGGCAACAAAGCCAGCGTACTTATAGTGAGCAATCGCGGCTAAGTTAGCGCCAATTCCTACCCAAAGTAAGGTTTTGGCCTTTTTACTGCCCAATTCCGCATTGGCAATCGCAGCGCCCATTTGGTGATTAAACACAATCGAAACCACCATCAAGATGAGATAAGGCGGTTTCCAAAATCCATAGAAGAAGAGAGACGCTGCCAGCAACCAAATCTGTGCGGCTCTAAGCCATTGACGCGTCGCCAGGAGAAAGTAAACCCCAAAGCTAATAGGCAAGAAGAGAAAGATAAAAATATAAGAATTAAATAGCATGGACTTAAGGGCTCACAGCGAAGCAATTAAGGATCATTGGTGGTTGCAGTCTGGGTGTTTTTAGGTTGCGGGTCGCAAGACCCAGACCAAGCGATCGTTTGTTCAACTTGAGTCTCTTCTCCCGGAGGCGGGGTTCGCTCAGCCATGAAATAAATGCGCACGGACGTCAGTTGCTCCGAGCCCGAATGAGTCCGATTCCATCGTTTACAGTGATACGCTCCTAAACGAGGCAACAGAACTTGACCGATATTGCGGTTGAGATTGATGTAGTAAGTTCGCCACTGCATTGTGCGATAACCGCGATGCCGTTCAGACGGACTAGGTTTCTCAAAATCAACTTGATAACGGCGGCGCTGTAAGTCAACCGTCTGACCCTGTTTCGTGGTGCCTTCAATCACGTGCCAACCATCATCTCGGGGAGGCGCAGGGGCAAAAATACTCCAACTTTGATCCAGCCGAGTCAGTTGCGCGACCGGGTTGATTTTCTGAAATGTGCGGCGATTAAAAAAGTCCCGCGTACTTTGAATCCAATCCGCTTGGGGCTCTGCGCGACGGTTGACAATGTTTTGACTAAAAATTTTGAGATTCCACACCGTAGCCAACCCCAACAGTCCCGCCGCAACCAAACCCCAAATTGCGGCTGGGGGTCGATAAACGATCGACCGAAATTTAAAAAGTGCCGTAAACCGCCCCGCCAATCGACGATGGGTCGCAATCCATTCGTAAAGGCGAGTTCCCAGAGTCATCAACGGGGACCAGCGTAAAATCGGAGCCAACCAAGCCCAAACAGGCGAAAGACTCACAATGTAGGCAATCGCATCCCATTTATAACGACGGTTATCTTGCCAATCAATGACAACCCAAGAGTTAATGCGCTCCATATCTGCATAAATCGTAGGGTCGGGCTCGGTTTGGGCCGGAGTCAACCGTACCGTAGACGGCAACAGCAAAAATGTGCGCAGCAAATGCACAATTTTCTTGCAAAAGCCACAGTCAATATCGAAGTAAATGCGCAGATTAGAGCGTGCAGCAGAAGCGGTCTTCTTCTCCCACCAAGTCCAAAACTCTGTCGGGATAAATGCGAGCCAACTAAACGTACTCAGAAAAGGAAAAATTCCCAGATGAAAACACAACCCAAAACTGGCATGCAGCCCTATGAACATAACCACCGTCGCTAAACGAACCCAGGGAAAAGCAAACGGAAAAAAGAGCAACAGAGGTCCAAGCCATTCAAACCAGAGCGCGCTCAAGGTCATAATTTTGAGCAGCGCTGGAAAATTGAGTAGAAAATGCCCGATCCCAGTGACGTAAGGATCAAACTGAAACGAGTAATAAACGGCCTCGCCGTTGGGCCACCAAATTTCACTTTGGGTCTTATAGGCTGCCGACCACATGTAAATAAAACACTGCTGCACCATCAAAGCAACCGTGGCGGCAGTAAACCATCGTTTAGGGGGCGTTTCGGAAGCAGTATTTAGCGCATAGTCAACAGAGTAATATGCCCCCAAGGGCAAAAACATCGCCCAAAACAGCAGTGCCCGCAGCACATCGTCCCCTGCAAAAATTAACGCGGGATTCCGATTATGTAGAGAAATCATCAGCCCCCACACAAAAATACTGGCCAGGCGGGTTTGATAACCGACCAACATTAAACTGGCAGCCATTAATGCGATCGCAAACAATAATGCTTGGACGAAGGTAAGACCGCTGAGTAGGTGGAGAGACCAGTAACCGGGCTCTAAAAAATGATCGAGTAAAAGTTGGCGAGGTAAAATGCCGGCATCGCTATAGTGCTCAGTAATGTCGCCTGCTCTAAGGATCAGATCGCAGATGACAACCCCTGCCAAGCCGATGCGGAATAATGCCAACGATCGCAAATCTAACCCCAGCACCTGGGAAATTTTATGGGCTAAAGGAGTAGAAGAGAGAGCCATAAATACTTCAAAAATCCTTGCTAGATTATTTTCTCCGTTGAGCTCTGCCTGATTTACGTCCCGATAAACCCGCCACAAAATCTTGCCCCCAACGTTGCAGCAGATGGCGCAACACTTCCCAACGGTGAAACCGAGTGGGCAAGCGAAAAACATAAATAAATCGGCGGGCAGCTGACGCAATCTGACCGGTCAAGGTGAGCCCAAAACTATTGAGCACAGCCCCCCCTTTGCCCAGGGTCAACATATCACCCAAGTGTTTATATTTAAAAGGTTTGAGGGATTTACCTTGGATTAATGCTTCAATATTTTTAGCGGCACAAGCAGCCGCTTGGTAGGCCGCCTGTGCGGTGTTAGGGGTGCTGTTATCGCCTTTAATTTGTGCCAAATCACCCAATGCGAATACCCGTTCATCACTGGGTAGTTGCAGCGTGGCTTCAGTCAAAAGTTGACCAAGCTCATTCTGTTCGCAGTCCAAAGATGCCAAGCAAGACTGGCGCTGAGTGCCCCCCGCCCAAATCACCAAATCGACCGTCCGATTAATCTCCTTCCCGTCCACTGTGAGCTTAATCTCTTTACTTTGAACCTCCTTTAACGATGTTCCACAGTCAATTTGGACAGCCCGCCGTGCAAGAGCCTTTTGTGCTGCTTGGCGAATAGGACTATTAAAGCCAGACAAAAACCAATTACTTTGCTCAATGAGTTGAATGCGCACGCGCTTGGCTGGAAAACAATCGCTGATTTTACAGGCCAGTTCTACCCCACTGGGACCGCCTCCAATAATCGCGATATTGACAGCAGACCCCCGCTCAGCCGCCGCCAAAAACTTTAGTTTCTCGGTGAGTCGTTCCGCATCTTCAAAGGTCCGAAACGAATAGGCATGCTCAGCCAACCCCGGAATCGGTGGGAGCGCCGTCGCTCGGCCAACCCCCAAAACCAGATAGTCATAAGGAAGTCGAGATCCATCCCCAACAATCACTCGGCGCTCCGCTAAATCAATCGCGTCGACGGCTAAAGAACGGTGTTGAATACCCGTTCCTAACAACAGCCGCTCATAGGTTGGCGCAATTTCCCACCAGTCAATTTCATTGCTCAGCCGCTCATAGAGCAAGGGCGTAAATAAAAATCGCTCCCGAGGCTCTAACAAAATAATCTCGCTTTTTCGCGATTTCCCTAACGCGGATTGACTGACGTATAGAGCCGTATAAAGCCCGGCAAACCCGCCTCCAATAATCATAACTCGAGTGCCAGCAGCAGGTCTCATGACTGAGTCTCCTCTTCTAAAATCGGGGCAATCACGGGTCGGAGTTGCTCAACTAATTGTTGCGATCGCAACCGTCGTCCAACGGGCCGCAAATGATAGTGAGTATCGGCAAACAGAGTCTCATCCGACTGAATATTTAGAGAGTATTCTTCATAAATCAACGGGACAATCTGAGCTAAACTGTGGGCCGTTCGCCGTATATTATTACGGGTTTTTTCGTCCTGGCTACCGTAAAACCAAGGCAGAGAGACAATTAAAGTGCCACCCCGCTCATTAACCACTGCTGCAAACTGCCGAATCTCTCCCAGAGCATGATTGGTGATAGGATGAGGGACTCTTAATTTCCACCAATCAACTTGTCGCAGTCGGTCACTTTGTGGATCTCCTCGCTCTGTCAACGGCTCATCGTAATAGCCCGTAAATTTGCCTTTATTAACCAAATCCACCATTGATTTCACAAGCGATCGCAGAGATGGAACCCCGACGAGCCATCCATCTTTCAGCAGTTTGCGCAGTGAAATATCTCCTGTGAAGGGCTGACCAATCGCCAACGCAAACGATACCGAGCGATCCCCCAAGCCATCGTCATCCAACAACAATAAATACTCCGGAACCAACAGCACAATGTCACCGGGGCGGACTTGTTTGCTGATTTCGTCCAAAATCACATTCAAACCGACCGGTCCATCAATGCCCAAATTAAGCACGGAAAGACCCAGTTCCTCCGCCAGATAATCCGAATCCAGAGTGTAATGAGCACCCGACCCTCCCGTAATCAATAACCGAGGAGAGGTCTCATCGGTAGCTGCGATCGCCAGTTTCTGAGTATACATACGCCGTAGCCAACTCAGTTCACCCCCCACATAGGTGTTGTAAATAAAACCGAGTCCCCAGGCGACCGCGATTGCGCCCGCCCATGGCAGTAATGATTTCCAACCTTTGTCCATGCCTAAAATTCAAAATAAATAAATTGCGAGGGGGTGTTAGCCGCCAACAGCACGGTTAAACCAAGCAAACAGGGAGACAGCCACGGAGATAGTAGCAACTCGTACTCAAATCGTTTCTGCCAAACTGCCATAAACTCCAGGCTCAAAGCTAAAGCCGCCAAACCTAACACCACGGAGAGAGCGACGCCTTCATTCAAGCTAAAAGCCGTAAAGGTGCCCAAAAAATTACTCCAAGAATAGGACCCAGGCGTGAGGAGGGTCTGAAGCTTGACACCCAAACGAGTAATATTGGTATCCATAAAGAAAAGACATCCCAGCACCACCGAGCCAAACGTCAAAGCCCAAGAAATTGTTTGCGAACGATTCCCCAAACCCCCAAATGTTTTTTGAAAAGGTCGTCCCAAATACCTTAAAGCCAGCAGCAAGGCGCCGTGATAAGCGCCCCACAGAATAAAATTCCAGGCAGCACCATGCCAAAAACCAGACAATGTAAAGGTTAAAAAGAGAAAGAAGGGTGCGAGCTGCTTACGCGACCCCATAAGCGGAACAAATACATAGTCGCGGAACCAAGTGCTAAGGGTAATGTGCCAGCGTCGCCAAAATTCATTGATGCTTTGACTAGTGTAGGGAGCCAAGAAGTTGATAGTTAATTTGACGCCAAGGAAATAGGCAATTCCCAACGCCATAAAACTATAGCCTGCAAAATCAAAATAAATTCTGAGCGTAAATAAAAAGGCGTGGAACCAGACACCCCAAGCATTCGCCGCCAACTCAACGTTAATAAACGGAGCGATATTATCTCCCAGCACAAACTTCATGAAAGCACCCAAAGATAGCCAGCGAAAACCTTGGACAAAGTTAGCCCAGGTAAATTTAAATCGAAACTTTTGGATTTGGGGAAACAAACTAATGCGTCGTTCGATGGGTCCAGCGACAATCTGGGGAAAGAACGCGACAAAATTCAAATAATCCAAAAAGTTAATGGGCTTCTTCTTTCGGGCCGTCAAAGAATCAACAACAAATGCAACCATCTGAAAGGTGTAAAACGAGACGCCGGGTGGAATCGTTTTGAAGACCGGCAGCGGAAAAGACTTGGGCCAATCAGGAGGAACGCCCCCCACAAATAGCCCAAAGACATCTTCGACAAAAAAGGTTAGATATTTGAAATAAGCCAGAATAGCAATATTGACAACAATAATGACCGTGGCAATAAGTCGTGCCTGGCGCCCCTCAAAGCGAAGCATCCACTGAACTAAGACATAGTTGAAGATAATTTCGCTAACAAAAACAAAAAAACTGGAGAAGCTGGCGTTGGCAAACAGGATGAGGGAAAGTGAGGCCAGACCCACTGCATCCAACACATCTGGCCATAGCCGTCCTGACTTAAGCAGTGCCCGTACAGAGAAAAAAGGCACTGAAAAAATCAGAAGTATCCACCAAAAAGAAAAGTCTGAATAGTTCACAGTCTGGCTGGTTGCTCGGCCTCAAAATCATATCAGCAATGGGCTTGCCATCCCCGTTCACACCAAACGCGGCAGACTCATCGTGAAAATCTACCGCGTTTAATTAGGTCAAACTAGCCCCAACTCCATTAGCCAAAAAGTTTACCCCAGCCCTTCTTTTCTGTAGGCTGAGCAGCAGCTAAAGGCTCTTTTACGGGTGCCGCCCCCGACTCCAAAGCAGAAAGTTCGTAATTGTCAACCAAGAAGTTGGCGGACTGAGCAATGGTGGGATGATCCCAAAACAATGTCGAGGGCAATTCAACATCTAACCAATCTTCCAGATCACCGACCAGGGTTACGGCATCAATGGAATCGAGCCCATAACGAGTCAAAGGCTCAGCCACATCAATCGTGCTCGCATCCAAGGAGAGCTGATCGGCTAGCTGCTCGACAATCCACTGCTGCAGAGTGGTAACAGGACTCGCTTGGTCACTAGGCTTGGAGCTGTAACTCTGGGTTTGCATTGGTAATATCCTCTGATGATGATTGAGCTAACTGGAAAGAAACGATCGAAAACAGCTTATTTTCTTGATGTAGCCGCAACAGTTCTTGAGCAACATTTTCGACATAGACGTCAGACAAAGTGAAAGGCAATGGTCTCAACTCGCGTAGGAGACGATGTAAAGACAAAGCCAACCATTCACCCTGAGCAAAAAATCCATCCAAGACCTCGCGATTTTGGAGCCACATGTGGAGACAGCAAGCACCTGCATGCAGTAAACAATACTTGCGCGCTGTCTCAAAGAGCTCTGGAGATTGATCGTGGCCATGTTCAAACTGGGACGTGGCTATTTTCTCGTCGTGGGCGTTCAGCTCCTCTAAGAGCAAGCCCCCGAGGAAGATAAGCTTATCCAAAACCTCAGTATCAACGTCACCAGCCGGTAAATTACGGAGCTGATGAAGGGAAATTTCCAGGGCTTGTAAGGGGTCGTCAGCTCCCCGACCAAAAAGACTCAGCTGGTCCAGCTCAAGAGTCGGAACTGTCTCAGATAATTTGAAAAGACGAGGCAACCGCTCATGAATCGCCTCCATCGTTGCATCTTTACGACGCTGACGGAATTTAGTGATTGCCCGTAGCTGCAAAATTAGAGCATGGAGATTCACGACACTACTGCCATCAAACATACTGATGATTGAGTTATCTCGCAGAACCTTCTGGAAAATTCCCCAATCATGCTCATCACGCATGTAAAAGCGAGATCCTAAAACCACATACAGATTGTTGATGGTTTTTTCTAACTGTGTCGTTACAAAGTACTTAACGACTGCCGACCATACACTGAACTGACCAGGAACTACGTGAAAGCCTCGGGCCGCACCAATAGTCTCACAGTCACAAATCAAGATATCGAGAAACGCATCGACTAGGGTACGGCGGGGCTGGGGCATATCTGCAACAGTTTTGTTGTAGACAATCCGTTGAGTGGCGAAATTAAGGGTTGTGCGAAGCGCAGTATCAACGGCACCCAGCGAGAAACCAGCACAAAACGTCCTGGTAATCTGGAATCCCTTGAGACCCAACTCCAAACCATCGCCCTCTTCTCGCAAGCGCATCGAATCTGGGACAAAACAATCATTGAAACCAATACCGCTCATATCTGAGGCGCGAATACCGTGGTCAAGATCTTGGGCAGGTTATAGTACTTGGATTCATCAATTTGACTTTTGTCAACCATGAACAAAGTTAAGGACTTCGGCTGACCTATCTCACCAGTTCGGGCCAGGATATAAGAAATATTAGAAATCGTCGCCCTGTTAATCGGCCACTTTTCGCCATTGAGAATGTAGCCGCCGTCGACTTTCTCCGCCACCAGCCCGCCATTTACAAGATCGCTGCCGTGTTTGCGTTCAGAATAGCCGAGGCACATGGCACCGTTATGATTCCGAATTAGATCAGAGAGATGCCGCTTCTGTTCTTCGGTCCCACCCATCCAAGTTAAGAAGGACCAAAACAACGTTGTAAAAGCAATGCCAATGGTCTGATCGCGGCGGCTTAG
>JBCDHF010000207.1:0-8290 GCA_038750375.1 Cyanobacteria bacterium P01_H01_bin.15 | reverse complement strand
TGTTGCCGATAAAGTCAATTAGCTATAGTCAGCATAAGCTTGCATCAAGACTACTCAAAAACTCATATTAAAAATCATAGACACGCATTTTTATTAAACAAATCAAAATATTATCGTGCTAATCCTATGATAGGAAGCAAGAAAAGCAATGATTAAGCTTTCCAAAGTGTTGCAATTTATACACTTAACAAAAGGCGTATCAAAGTATTTTTGTTGGAGGGAAAGCATAAGGAATTAATAAATTCGTGTCACAGCCTCCTAATCAAGACGCAAGAATTACAGTTGAGAATTTTTGGCAGATATTAGATACAAAGATTATTAGTGTGGGCTTGCCCGGAGTACTGGTCGGTATCGGCATCAACCATGTCCGTGAAAATGAATGGACAGAAGCTATAAAATTCTTTGCGCTAGCTTCACTTCTTTGGTTTTTTTTAAGGGTTTCCTCTGAGGTTTTTGCTGTTCTAAAGAGGTTTTTTGAAGAATGGTTGAGTCGAGCCGAGCAGAAATTTTATGATCAGGCTAACTTTCCAGAAAAGGAATATTTCGACGCCTTAAAAACATATTGTTATGATTTAGAAATTGAAGGATTCAAGGGCGAATTGCCAGCGATTGCATTAGATGATATCTTTGTTCCTATTAAGTTTTATGCTAATTCAAATCAGAAATTGAAATCTCGAATACGCAAAGAGATATGGGATATATTACCGAAGGAAAGTCATCGATCGAAGTTTTTTAACTTCCCAAGAATTATTGTGCTTGCTGATCCAGGCTACGGAAAAACCACGCTAACCCGATATTTGGCTCTTAGCTACACTAGCCTGACATATAGAGAGAAAAAGGCGAAAAAATTGGTTCCATTACTGCTCCCTTTGCGTGACATTCATGTTCGTATAGAGAGCGAGAAGAATCCCTCTTTGCCAGAAATGTCGGTTTTTCAAATCCAAAATCTTCCTGTTCCCAAAAGTCTAAATATTTCTGAGTCAGTTCTAGATGACTTGCTTCGGTCAGGAAAGTGCTTGGTTATGTTTGATGGTTTAGACGAAGTTCCGGAGAACAAGAGAAAAATAGTAAGTAAGTGGATAAATTGGCAAATGCTAACATATCCAAGTCAATTCATAGTAACAACTAGGCCTCATGGCTATGATGGTTCTTTGTTCAGAGGTGTTCAAAAAGTTGGTATTTATAGCTTCAATAAAAGACAGAAGAAGGAATTCATCAAAAACTGGTATCGCTTGATTTTTGAGCGAGACAAATGGGAAATTCTATACCGTGAAAACAAGAGAAAGTCGGTTGACAAGCATATTTCAAAAGAGCAAGTAGATGCTTTGAGTCAAGCACAATCTGAGGCTGCAGCCAATGATCTAATGTCTCAGATAATTCGGAATCCAGCGCTTAATCAATTGGCAGAAAATCCACTTTTAATCACAATCATAGCTGTTACGCATAGAAAGTTTGAGTCTTTGCCCAGCCTGCGCGTTCATCTTTACAGAAAAATGTTTGATCATTTGCTGGAGCATAGGCCAGTCAAGAGAAAGACTGATCTAGCAATTCGATCTTCACAAGATGCTCAACATATACTTCAAGCGATTGCGTTTCAGCTGACACGACACAAATCTACTGGTTTCTCTATCCAACAGGGAAGAGAGTGGATTGAATCAAGGCTAAAAGATTATTCAAACTCATTGGAGCCCGAAAACTTTTTATATGAGATCAAAACAGTTGCTGGCTTGTTGGTTTCAAGCGGACATAGTCATTATCAATTCACTCACAAGACATTTCAGGAATACCTTGCAGCAGCCGAATTAAAGGATATTGAGAAAGGAGGGAAGCTCCTTGTTCACTATTTACATGATGCCGATCTAGAGGAGGTGATTTGTTTCTACGCAGCGATGACCAGTGCTAATCCATTCGTTGAATCGGTACTGAAGAATCCGAACAATCATAATCTTCGACTTGCTTTTAGATTGATTAAAGAAGGAAGCAAAATAGATAATAAGCTAAGAATTCAGCTCATAAGAAAGATCTTGGAATTTGATTTGAAAGATGCTGCACTTCCGGAGGCACGATTAGAATATCGTTTTAGAACTCTTGTTGAAATTGAAGATGGCAGAGCTGAAATAACTCGAACTCCAATCACTCTTGGAGAATACCAATTACTTATTGAATCTCAAGCCTCTACACAGTTTCATTCTAACGCGAAACCTCTTCAGATGGGAACTAACCAGGTCAACCTGCCGGCATATAATATGAGTCGTAAGGATGCCTACTGGTTTTGTGCATGGCTTAGTACGCAAGTCTCTTTACAAAACCAGGGCGAAGGAAAATACGTGTATGACTTTTTGCTACCTACTCAGCAAAATATCAAAGACTACAAACCCTCTAGGCGCATGCTTAGTGTAGAATCTAGCGCTTCTTCGTTACACAAGGAACTTTTAGAAAAGTCTATCCCTTGGACTGAAAACCCCAAAGAGACAGGCAATTCGATCAGAATCGTTCGAAGAAAACTAGATCGGAGATACAGAAGTTTAATAACCCATCTTGCCAATGCTGAATGGAATGAGGCTGACCAAGAGACAGAGAACTTAATCCTAGAGCTACTTGGTCGTTCATCTACAAAAGATAATGTTTGGCTTTCAGCAGAGGATATTCAAAGTCCTAAAGTTGATTGCTTTCAGATTATCAATCATTTATGGTTGAAATTTAGTGGGGGACACTTTGGTTTTGGTGTACAGAAAAAAGTTTATACTGAGTGTGGAGCAAAACTGAATAGAAAATATCCAGGTGACCAAGCTTGGCATGAATTTCTGACTAGAGTTGGCTGGAATAAATCTATAGGGAAACCTGAAGATGATGACTTTATACTCTATGATCGAATGCCAAAAGGGCACCTACCTATGTCTGCAAATTACTCCATAATTGTTCGAGATGCGGGTGGTTTCTTAGGAGACACTAAAATGAATTGGTCGCTGCCAATTTTCTTGTTCGTCCGCGAGGATTTGAATTTTCGTATCTGAAAATTTAATTTTTACATTTAGATTCTATCCGTATTTAAACTCTTATGTTTTTTGGTGTGGGAAAAGTAAGCCGACCAAAGTAGATGCTTTTGTTGATATAGTTGGAGATAGAGGCATAACGCTTTTCTTGGTTTTGTCTTGAACCTGTCCTCTTTTATTGAAATTTATGCTCTGCCGAGAATATTGAGATTACCTTCGTAGATAAGTAGGTTGCCGTAAGTATTCTTAAGATGGCAGAGAGACCTATCTTGAGAACCATACCTGCTCCTTTACCCATACACCTGAGTCAAGAAGAAAATGAGGAGTTGCGACACCTGAGCTTGTCGGACAACCAACCTCAGGTGGTGAAGTTGCGGGCTATAGCCCTACGGTTGAACGCCGACGGTTGGAATGTTCCGGCGATTGCGAAGCATCTCAACCAGCATGAGCAGACGATTCGTACCGCCCTCAAGCGCCGGCAGCACCAAGGTTTCGCGGATCTATGGGACGCCCCTCGCTCCGAACGACCGTGCCGATGGCAAGCGAGTGATTTGGCGGAAGTTAAAGCGTGGTTACAAGAGCCCCGCAGCTACATGAGTCGTCAACTCTGTGAAAAATTTCAGCAGGAACGCCAAGTTAGCTTGAGTCCGCGTCAGATATCGCGTGTGCTCAAAAAAAGGGTATCGCTGGAAGCGACTGCGTTATTGCCCCTGTCCCCCGAAAGACCCGTTCTATGTCGCCTACAAACAAGCCGACTGGCACCGGCTGAAACAGTGGGTCGACGAGGGCATAATCCGGCTGGTCTATCTTGACGAAAGTGGGGTTGAGCGCATCAGCCCGTTGGTTTACAGCTACAGTCTCAGGGGACAGCAGCATCGCCTTCCGAAACCTCAGCGTCGTGAACGACGCCTCAATACGTTAGGGTTCTGGGAACCCGATGCAAGCTTTGACTATAGTCTGGTCTCGGTCGTTTCAACACTCAACATTACTTGCCCTTGGTGCATTGGCAAGCCGGCAAAGCGCAACAGCATCTGCAAGCAAGTGGACAAACTATAGTGGTCATCCAAGATAGTGCTTCCTTTAATCGGCCTACCCGGTCGAGCGGTTTAAGTTTGATTCTGGCTAGCTACTTATCACTGCCAACCCGCGATCGCGATAACGGCTACATCGGCCGTACTCATTCAACGGCAAAGACCAGCTCGATGAGGATGCTGCCCCCTGGGTCACCATAGCCCTGCACCTCAAACTCATAATTCAATGCGGCCTCTAAGGCGGCTTGATCAAGCGAGGCATTGCCACTCGATCGGTTGATTGATGCCCCAGTCACAAATCCCGCTGCGTCAAACTCAATTGTCAGCGCGACGGTTCCTTCGATGCGATCGCTCAGAGCGGCGTCAGAATACTCAGGTCTGGGGCAACGCCGACAGCGAATCGATCTGGCCAGTGGCGTGACATCTAGCACAATCTGGATCTCGTCTTGACTGATATCGACCGTCGGTAGCCCCCCGGTGCCGACCAGGCGAATGCGCACGCTATTAGCATCAAGGGGTTCAACTGAAACTCGATCAATACCGTTGGTGAGGACCTCCTGATCAGCAGCCAGTCCTTCATCCAATTGTGTGACCAGCAGATCCAGGATAATTTCATTGCCCACATCCGTTTGCAAGATTGTGGCTTGCTCGGTATTCGGTGCCTCCAAGCTAATGATTAAGCCATCGTCCGTTGAAAAGATATCGACGTGGGTAATTTGCCTGACTTGGGCACGGGCGGGCGATATCAGAACGAGGTTTAGAGCTGCGTTCACGCAGTGTGTGCAGAGCACAATCGCTCCGACCGCAGCTGACCATAAAAATGGTTTCGACATAAATTTTGAGCAGCTCAACCGATTGCCTGGATTCACCCTCTCGACAGCTCAAACCGCAGACCGGCGTCAATCACGTTGAAGTAACCAAACGGTCTCTCTAGCGGCACATTTGCCTCTAAATCCGCCGGGAAGCTCTGTACTCTCAAGTTGGGAGATCTCATAGCGATCGCCATAATGATGCTGCACCTCCTCTGCACTGATGGAAAACGGTGGCCCTGACATCATAGTTTGGTCGTATTCGTAGGTGACGAGTAACTGCGGTGCTTGGTCGGTCATTTGTCTGAGGTGAGCGGTATAGCGATCGCGCACTTCCCCAGGTAACGCCACTAAAGCGGCCCGGTCATAAATGGCATCCACTGAGCCCAACATCTCGCTAGAAACCTGAAAAATATCACCGACAAACATGTCGATATTTTCGGCGCTGTAGTGCTTAACTTTACCCACCTCTAAGATTTGGGGTGTGACGTCTAGTTCCATAAATAACTGCTGAATGGCGATTTCAATCAGTTCAGCGCCGGCCACCCGATACCCCTGAGCCAGCAGCCAGCCAATATCCAGCGTTTTGCCCGATAACGGCACAAATACCCGACTGCCTTTGGCTAAAGACAGGTCTTCAAAGTAATTAACCAGAACCGGATTCGCTTCGCTTCTGTGGAACGCAATATTATTCTGTTCCCACTTCTGCAGCCAGTAGCTTGTATTCACAATCAGCGCCTCTCACCCTCTACTTATCCACTCCAATCCAGCGTATCCGCCTCGCCCCTCAATAGAAGTTCACTTTTGGTGAGAAGCTGCGTCAGCGCTTGAACTCTTCACTCACTTCAAATAGGGAATCGCGCTTCAATAACATACCGGTAAATCCGGTTTCGACTCCGCTCAACCTACATATCCCGAGAGTTGAGCGGAGTCGTTCGCAATGTGTATCTGCAAGGAGAAAACTCGCGAGGCGAGTACTTGATTCTCAAGCGTATTCCTTAGCTGAGATGGGCGGGGAGTTGTGACAAGGCGGCAACCACCAAAAACAAAAAGCTAGCTCCCGTTTCCAGCATCGCGACCGACTGAATTTGGGTGTTGCAGTACCAGTCTCGCTGCCAGAGAATCAGCCCAAACTTGAGGAGGGCAATGCCAAACGCTGCCGCCGTGACCGGAGCCAGCCAATGTACTTGCCATAGCAACACGACTAAAGCGGTCGAGCTCGCGTGAAAGATCACCCCAGCGGTCACCGACGCCGTGCGAGCTTTGCGCAACTTGACGGTAAAAATAGCGCTGGAGAAAAAGCAGGCATTCAGCAGCCAGAGGGCGATCACACCTGGGCTGAGCGTGCCCGTGGTCGCGACGTAGGCCAGTGGTGCGGCGGCACAAGCAGCGGCGAACGTAATCAGTTCGTTCCAGACTGATTTTTGTTGTCGCTGCCAGATCGATAGACCATCCACGATGGTCGCGACTCCCACGGCTCCGTAAATGGCCCCTAGAAACCAGGGTTGCGGGCTATGCCACAACAGCCAGAGGGCGATCGCGATCGCGATGCCGCCATAAATACTCAGCCAGACTAAATAGCGTAGCTTCCAACTGCGCCGCTGCTTAATCTGTAAGCTAAGCGGATGCTCGGCCTGAAAGCCACAGTAGGCACAGATCAGCGCGAGGGTGGTGGCCCCCGTCCAGTGCTGTGCCGCTGCGGCCCCGGTCAAAAAGGACACCGCTAGCATCACATAGACACCATGCTCTGGCGACAGCGTCGGTAAGTACCACGGTTTGCTGGGATGGGGGGTGGCTTGGGGGGCGATCATCGTCATGACTTTAACTCGCCCTCGACAACGTGAGGACAAAAGCCAGATTGGCCGCTGCCGCTAAGGCATGGGGGGCATGGGCTGCCATGAAGATAAATACGCCTGGCACTAGCGCAATGGTTTCGCCATTTAAGGTCAGTGAGCCGGTGCCTTCTACCACTTGCACTGTCGCATTGCGGGTGGAGGTATGCTCCGAAATTTCGGTATTCGCGGCGAGACAAAACAAGCTGTACTGGCACACTTCATCTTTCCAGATGACCTTGCTGAGCACCCCCGATTCGGGATAAGTCAGGTGGTCTTTGAGTTGAATGTAGGCAGTTTCTGGGGAGATTAGGGTAGTCATGGTGGTTATTCGTTATTCGTTGCTCGTTATTCGTTGTTGGCGTTTTGTTCTTGGTTGATTGAGGTGATTGATGGGACAGGGATTTAGAGAGTTAGAGGTGTATCAGTTGGCAGAAGCGTTGTCTGATGAAATCTGGAAAGTTGTCGTCAACTGGGATTTTTTCGCGAAGGATACTGTCGGTAAACAGTTGGTGCGATCTGCTGATAGCGTCGGTGCCAATTTGGCTGAGGGTAACGGACGAGGAAGTTATCGGGATAATCGCTGCTTTATTACGATCTCCCGAGGTTCTTTGACTGAAACTCAGCATTGGCTACGGCGAGCCCAGGCACGCAATTTGCTCACCACTCACCAAATTCAGACGCTCAAGCCTCTCATCGAAAAACTAGCCCCGAAACTCAACGCTTACCGCAATGCCATCACTAGAATGGCTCATTGAATAAGTAACCAATAACGAAGAACCAATAACGGTAGTCCTAAAGGCGTAAGGATGCATTGTGGTGATGAATGAAATACCAGATTGCGCCAATGTGATTTTCGAGCTTTTTGGAGAAGGATAAGGTCTTGCGCACTAACCTTGAGACCCGCTGTCTCAGCGTGCAGTTGAACCGCTCGATGCGATTAGTTTGACCACTGTCTTTGCCCACCGCTCGATGCCGCTTGCTGGGTATCACCGTTTCATAAGCCTCCCAGAAATCGCTGTAACAGACCGCGCACTGACGATAGACAGGTGGCAAAGATTGCCAGAGTGCTCTAGCACCGGCGCGCGAACGATCACCGATATGCACTCCCACAATCTCACGAGTATCTCGATTGATGGCGAGCCAAATCCATTGTTTGTTCCCTTTGTGGCCGACAAACGACCAAGCCTCATCACATTCCACGATCAAGTGCCCTTTTTTTGAGGGCTGACCCTCACTTGACGTTCGACCTGCTGATATTTGGTGTTGACGTATTGTTGGAGCCAAACTTCTGAAACCTCAGCCACACGGGCAATCCCAGCCAAGGGGATCTTCTCCAGCAAAAGTTTGTCGATGAAGTGTTTCGTGGCCTCATCAATGATTTTGTTTTGTGGGTCTTGCACGAACTGACGTCCGCAGTTTTTACACTTATGATTCTGCTTACCGTTGTGGATGCTGCCATTTTTGACTACGTAGGAAGAATGACACGCTGGACAAGGGGGCAAGGGAGAAGACATAAACTCGAATCAAGATCAATCTGATTCCAGGTTCACAGAGTTTTGCTATCGCTGCATCGTCTCTTCGTTGGAAATTTAGCTCTGTATCCTTACCCGTTAGGGACTACC
>JBCDHF010000206.1:0-8302 GCA_038750375.1 Cyanobacteria bacterium P01_H01_bin.15 | reverse complement strand
GATTTTAATGATGATAGTCATCTCGATGTCGTCATTCAAAACAACGCCACCGGAGAAGTGGGCATTTGGCTGATGAATCATGAGCGTATTTCTGGATTCGCAGGCGTTGATCGCCTTGACGGCTGGACGGTCGCGGGAGTCGGAGATTTCACTCAGGATAATCAGGCGGATATGTTGATCCAAAATGATGCGACCGGCGAAGTCGGAATCTGGCAGATGAACAATACCCGCATTAGCGCATTTCTCGGAGTAGATACGCTCAACGGCTGGACTGCAATCGCATAAATTATATTAAATTGAAAGAACTCTCTTTTATTTCACTGGATTCTCTTTCCTGAACCAACAAATATTGGGAAATATCAACAAACCTATGCTGATTTGGATTGGGAGTCACTGCGTGGGTAAAAATTGGGCACCGGTTCAGCTAAATGAGAATTTTCGTTTGAAGCTTTTACTCTAAGAGGGATGCCGCGATTTTGAGTCTCTGAGCTCTAAAAGTCTTACTCCTAAAGTAATTGAGTTTCTTTTCCCAGGCAATGGAAGCAGTCCCCAGAAGTCCGATAGAGGATGAATATATGGTTCAGTAAGATAAGACATCACGTTGGGTCAGGACCTAAAATCAGACTGTATTATAGCGGCTTCCCCAAGTAATTCCTTAAGTTGTATCTAAAGTCTCATTTGATTCTGTGAGCTCTCTATCAAGGGCATTACAAAATTCTTTTGACTTAATACTTCAACTATCTGCCGGCACAAATTGAAAAGATTTAGCCCCTCGGTTTATGGCTTTCGCCAGATCGCTCAGTACACCTATGGTTTTGAGTTGTCTAACTTGAAGGCTATTCCAGTATACGGTCGTCTCCATACGAGGGTGGCGACTGCTATATAATCAACCTCGAAGAAATCGAGCGGGTTGGTTTGTGGGTAGTCAAAACCAAAAGTTTTCACAGCTCACTGATTTGCGGCAGCAGCTAAGTCGTAAAGAAGGCGAGCGTCAGCTGCTTGAATATCAGCTCCGTCAGTCTCGGCAGCGCATCGCGGCTATGGAAAGCAGCACGTTTTGGCAGTTGCGCTCACATTGGTTTCGAGTGAGAGAAGGACTGGGGATCAAAGACGAAGCGATTCCGTTTAGTTTTAAAGCGATTCTTTATGCATTGGCTGAGCGCTGGCAGCGTTCCCAAATTACTCAGCTACCGTCGGAACCTTGGCCGGTGGATAAGCCACTGGTCAGTGTCATTATTCCCTGTTTCAATTACGGTCGGTTTTTGCCAGACGCGGTCGCTTCGATACAAGCTCAGAGCTTTAAGAATTTTGAAACCATCATAGTGAACGATGGATCTACCGATCTCGAAACCCTAGAGGTGTTGGCTGAGCTAGAAAACGGTCCAGTAGAGATAATTCATCAGTCGAACCGTAAACTTCCTGCGGCGAGGAATACAGGCATTCGGGCAGCCCAAGGGCGATATATTTGTTGCTTAGATGCGGATGACTGCCTTGAACCGACTTATCTCGAAAAATGTTTGGTGCTGCTCGAAGTACTCCGGCTAGACGTTGCCTACAGCTGGCAGCGGGAATTTGGCTATGGTGATATGGTTATCCCCACCAGCAAGTTTTGTTTAGAAACGCTGCTAGAGCACAACTGCTGCATTGTTCCAGCCGTCTTTCGCAAAGAAATCTGGCAGAAAGTAAACGGCTACGATGAGCACATGGTGATTGGCTATGAGGACTGGGAATATTGGCTGCGTCTAGCGCGGGCTGGAGGCAAAGGCGGCGAAGTCCAAGAACCCCTATTTCTCTATCGCAAACATGGACCTTCCATGATTGACGACGCCCAAGCTAAACATCATGAACTGATTGACTATATCCAAGCCAAACATCGCGACCTATATCCGGCCAAACCGTGGCGAGCCTTTCTACGGAAAAAGCAAGAATATCGAGTGCAGTCAGGCTACGCTAATTTACTCGCCGCTCCTGCGATCGCAGAGCCGTCAGCACAGCCCCAAGTGTTATTTCTGCTTCCCTATTTCGCAGTCGGCGGTGCAGAAGCAGTGGCGCGCCAAGTTTTGCAAGGGCTTATTGAAGGAGGCGGCAGTGGTACCCTCGTCACTACTGAAACCCTCTCTGATGCTGATAATTCCGCAGACCAGTTTGCGGCGCTAACGTCAGATATTCATCCGCTGCCTAGAATCCTGGCAGATTCGTCGCTTTGGTTGGAATATGTGACCTATCTCATTCGCTCTCGCAATTTGAACGCGATCTATCTGGCGGGATCCACGTGGGGTTACGACGCACTGCCCTCACTCAAACAAATGTTTCCGGAACTGCGGGTCATCAATCCGATCTACCTAGTTGACGGACATACTCAACGTCATCAAGAGTATGCGGAGCTGATCGACTACACCGTGATTGAAAATCGTTCATTAGCGGCAACTCTGGACAATCGCACAACACAAAATTTACGCTTGATAGCCAATGGCGTAGATACGGATTATTTTTACCCTCAGTCCCTGGGTAGTTGGTCAGACCCTTTTGTGGTGGGATTTTTAGGTCGGTTTGTCGAACAGAAGGGAATTGAGACTCTGCTTGCGATCACAGAAGCCTGCCGCGATGAGTCGAGATTGCAGTTTGTGTTTGCTGGGGATGGCGAACTGAAGTCGTTAGTTGAACAAAAGATAAATCGTTTGGGTCTGGCGGATCGAGTCAAACTACTGGGTGTTGTTGAGCCGAGGGAATTCCTTGCGTCGATTCAACTGCTTCTGTTACCGTCGCAATGGGAAGGTCGCCCCAATGCTGTTTTAGAAAGTTTGGCGATGGGAGTACCGGTGGTGGCTTCTGCCGTGGGAGGACTACCGGAGCTCATTCAAGAGGGGCAACAGGGTTTTCTTTGTCAGCCTGGCGACGTGGTGAGCTTTGTGAAGCGCTTGAAGCAGGTTTGTGATAATCCAACGCTTTATCGTCAGCTAGCGAACAAGGCACGCGCCCACGCTTGTCACGCCTTAGATGTGACGCAGATGCGAAGTCAATATCTCGATTTATTCAGGGAAGCGATCGCGATAAATTCCTTGGAAAATAGACTTGTTGGGAAATAGTGGATTATTTCAAGACTTGATAGATCGGCGCGCTTCTGTTCCACTGATTTGTCCTGTCTCTCTAGCTTTCGCGAGATCGCTTAGGACACTTCTGATTTTGAGTCGCCTCATTCTAAAACGTTCTGGCGAGCAGCCGTCCCCTTACGAAGGTGTCGGCTACTATAAATAAAATTTCCACAGACCGGTGGCATTCAACATTAAACGGTTATCAAAGTCGGTCATACCCAGATTCAGCAACTTCATCTCTCTAGACACGGTTTATTTCAAATAAAATACATCAATTATGACGTCTTGGATACTTTGACTCAAAAAAGAGGAAGAATCAGAGCATAACGAGCTGCTTAAGGTTTGCAGTGAATTTTTCAAATGCAATGAGAATTGGAATAATTACCCTTTGCTGAGTCTTGAATCAATGTCGAATCCTCTCTTAAGGCAAGCATTTCTGGCTGGAATCGCCAGTGCTTGTTCTATGCCTCTGGGCTCACTGACTTCCGTCTTTTGGCAGCCCAAGAGACGGGTGACGTCTTTTTTGATGGCTTTTGGCGGAGGCGCGCTGCTCGCTGCCGTTGGGATCGATCTAGTTGGCCATGCCACGGAACAAGGGCATATTCTCGAACTGGTGCTGGGGTCTATTTTGGGGAGCGTGATGTTTACCCTGATGGATCGCATCATCAACAGTCGCGGGGGATTTTTGCGTAAGTCTTCAACGATTCTGACCCATCTCACCCAACAGGAACAGCAACGTGTTGAGAAGAATATCGCACGACTTCGAAAAATTCCGCTATTTCGACCGCTTAGTCACAAGGATCTCGCTAAGTTGGTTGATTTTTTATTAGTTACCCGCCATTCCACCGAAACTAGCCTGTATCGGCAAGGTGACCCCAGTGAAAGTCTCTACATTATTGAGCGAGGCGGCATAGAAATCTTGGTGCCTCAGCCTAGCTCTGCCACGATCGCAACTCTAGGGCCGAACCACATGGCGGGGATGAAAGCATTTTTAACGGGCTGTCCCCACCATAATTCTGCGATCGCAAAAGCCGAGACGAAGCTCAACGTCTTGCACCGATTTGAATTCGAGGAGTTGCTAGAAACCTCACCTGAGCTAGCTGAGCACACAGCGGCACTGCTGCAAAGCGAAGAAATAGCGGATTATTTGCGGGACAAGCAAGGGTTAAGCGAAGCTCAAGTTTACGGTTGGGTCAAGAGTTCAGTGTCTGCAATTTCACAACGAAAACCGATTCCACCGGCAGCGGATGTCATCAACAAAACCACGGAATTTTTAGAGATTGTGTCGCAAATCCGGCGCTTTCCCATCTTTAAACGACTGACTGCCGAGGAAATCCAAGAAATCGCTGACCGCTTAATTTACTGGGAATCGGAAGCCGGGCAGATCTTTTTCCAGCCCGAAGATATTTCCGACCGCTTATTCATAATTCACACGGGCGAAATCGAAATTATTTACCCGAAACAATTCCACAAACCCCTGTTAGTTCTGACATCTGACGATGTCTTTGGCGAACTCTCCTTCGCGGTAGGTGGAAAACATACCGTAACTGCGATCGCAAAAACTGATGTGGGGATTTGGGCGCTGACAAAGCAAAACTTTACGGAGCTGCTCCAACAGTTTCCCATTCTCGAGGAAAATGTTCGTCACTTTCTACAACAAGCCAAACTGCGTAATTATTTACAAACTCGTCAAAATTTTGACCCTGAGCGGGCCGGGGAATGGGTTCAAAAAGCCTTAGCAACCATGAACGCAAAACATCTAATTCCCTCCGCAACGGCCATGGCAGAGGCAGTCGAGGAACATGGCAATGCACCGATGGCAATTTGGCTCGGGCTTTTAATGGACGGCATTCCCGAAGCGTTGACGATTGGTGCTCATTTGATCTACGCACCGATGAGCCCGACGCTATTGGCAGGACTGTTTGTTGCCAACTATCCAGAGGCCTTTTCGAGTTCCCAAGGAATGCGAGAGCTGGGGTTTTCGTGGCTGCGGATTTTTATCATGTGGGGTTCCATAATGCTCATTACCGGAATTCTCGCTGCTTTGGGGGTTGTTCTCTTTGCGGAAGCGCCAGCAAATGCGGTCTCTTTACTCGGTGCGATCGCAGCTGGCGCGATGTTGACCGTTATCTCGGAAACTATGCTGCCCGAAGCCTACGCGAAAGGCGGTTCAATCGTCGGTATTTCAACGATCTTGGGCTTTTTAACGATCATCGTGATTCAATCATCATCAATGCACTAACGTCGTGAGTTCCTTCGCACCTCTTTCATCCCACCATGTTGAATCGGCTATTTCTTTCAATAGGATGACCGACCCTATTCAACATCGTCAGATTGCTGCCCTTGCCCGGATCCGGTAGGATGGCGAAGGTTTAGGCTCGATTAAAAATTAGTTGATTCATCCTTGTTTACCTTACCCAATCAAACTCCCACGGTATTGAAATCTCACTGGTCGCTTCTTCATCTCATTGTGTTGGTCGGCTTGATTCTGAGATTGATAGTCGCTGTAACATCTGAACGCATTCATCATCCCGATGAAGTTTTTCAATATCTCGAACAAGCACATCGTTTGACATATGGATACGGGTTTATCCCCTGGGAATATCGATTTGGTATTCGCTCGTGGATTGTGCCAGGGCTATTGACAGGATTGCTACAAGTTTTTGCCCGATTGGGTCTAAATGAGCCACAACTCTATATTCCCGCGATTAAAGCGGTTCTTTGTGTTCTGTCGCTCTCTCTAATTTACGGTGCATACTTTATTACAAAGCGCTTAGCAGAGTCAGAAACTGCCGGACAGCTAGCCGCAATCTTCATCGCTATTTGGTACGAATTTATCTACTTTGCGTCTAAACCCACACCCGAAGTTCTGGGCGCCTATTGTCTTGTAATCGCGACAACCTTTCTCGTCTCCAAATCAAAGACCGCATGGACCTATGGTATTTTTGGTCTGATGTGTGGTCTGGCGCTCATCATTCGGTACCAATATTTACCCGCGATCGCCTGTTTAGGGTTTTTAGCTTTGTGGCAGTGGGGGAAATCATCCTGGAGTGCACTCAGCTTAATTCTGTTGGGAATGCTTGCTTTTGCAGGGATCGTCGATTATTTCACCTGGGGCACCTTTGGCATTTCTTATTACAATAATTTTTTATATAACAGCGTTTATGGCGTTAGTAAGCTGTTTGGCACAATGTCTCCTCAGTTCTATGCTGAAACTCTTTTTGCGACTTCTGCCGGACTATACGCTCTGATTCTTCTTTTGTCTTTTTTTCCGTCAAGATTGCGTAAAACGGGACTCCCCCTACTGATGATTGGCAGCGTGGTCTTAGCTCATACTGCGATCGCACACAAGGAATATCGCTTTATCTTTGCAAGTTTACCGTTTCTGTGGATTCTCGCGGCAATGTTACTGGCGGAATTCATGGAGTCAACCCGTCTTTCCCCGCTTGTCAAATCTAAAATTCTGCCCCTGACCTGTATCGCGATCGTGATCGCCGTTTCTATCGTCGGCATCAACAAAAAGTTGCCCGGACAAGGGGTGGCGGCTTACCCCTTTGAGTTCCGTTCGTTATTAGGCAAAGATGACATCTTGAGCGCCTATCTTTTTTTAAGTCAAGAACCCGAACTCACTGCATTTGTTGATTTCTTTAGCTCATGGGTGTCTGGCGGCGGCTACTATTATCTCCACCGCGATATTCCCAATTACCAAGCGCTTTATTTTGACGATATTGCTCCTGAAGATTACAGTCGTTATGTCAGCCATATTCTTTGTCGTACTGGAGACCCAGCAATCCCCAATTTTTCTGTGATCGCACAATTTGACGACGTGGAAATTCGTAAAGTTATCGAGCCACCCAGCCGGTACGAAGTCCTTGATGTGGATGTCTTTAACCCTGGTCAACTAGGCGTTGATGATAAATTCACACCAGCCGTTCCATCCTTCGGTCCCCAACTCAGTGACCAACGGACGCATTGATGTAATTGAATTTAGCTTAGTTAGAGATATTTTTGATAGCAAATCGGCATCAAATTAGAGATTGAATGACGATTCCTGACAGTACGAAATAATCCAGCAGCTATTTTATTCATCGGCATCAGTTTGATTGGGCGCCTCTACTTCCTTCAGTGGCACTGGATCATATCCACCGGGGTGAAAGGGATGACAGCGCAACACGCGACGAATCGCCAGCCAGCTTCCATACCCAGGACCAAACCGCTCGATCGAGACCTTGGCATAGGTCGAACAGGTCGGCTTAAAGCGGCAGCTAGGCGGGACCATCGGCGACAAAAATCGTCTGTAGCCATTGATTAAAGCCAACAAGATTACTTTCATAACGGGACCGGCGAACAAAAATCGCAGTAAGTTAAGGATTGTCTGGCATTAACCGTAGCGAAAAAATTGGCTGACTGGCTCTCCCCTCCTGCTCCTTTGCCGCTTTGGCTTTCCACTGGTTTAGTCATGGTCTATCTCGGGCTGTTGGTTGGTCTGGCTGAAGCGCTTAATCGTTTGCGATCGCAAGAACCGGAAACCACCCGCAAACTCGTTCATATTGGCACCGGAAACGTCATTTTATTGGCTTGGGGACTACAAATTCCAGCTTGGGTCGGCATCTTAGCGGGTATTTTGGCGGCGGGATTAGCGTTGGTGTCTTATGTGGTGCCGTTATTACCCAGTATTAACAGCGTCGGACGCAAGAGCCTCGGAACCTTCTTTTATGCCGTCAGTATGGGCATTTTGGTCGGGACGTTTTGGTCTCTGCATGCGCCTGAATTCGCCGCTATTGGTATTCTGGTCATGGCTTGGGGCGATGGGTTGGCAGCACTAGTCGGTCAGCGCTTTGGGCGCCATCAATATCATATTTTCGGCGCTCAAAAGAGCTGGGAAGGCTCTGCCACCATGGCACTGGCAAGTTTTGGGGTTATTGCGTTAATTCTCAGTTTGACCCATGGACTGACCCTCGGTAGCTTCGTCATTAGCGGACTGGTCGCGATGATGGCGGCGGGATTAGAAGCGATTTCTGTTTGGGGCGGCATCGATAATCTGAGTGTCCCAGTGGGTAGCGCCTTTGTTTGTTTCTATCTGAGTCAGTGGTTGCTTCTGACAGGCTGAACCAGGGTGAATCATTTGACTCTAAGTCGCCTAAATCCCCTGAGGGCAAGAATTTGCTGGAAAATTTCCACAGTGGAAGAGGATTATGCTAAGCTGATTG
>JBCDHF010000205.1:0-8317 GCA_038750375.1 Cyanobacteria bacterium P01_H01_bin.15 | reverse complement strand
TCCATAAGGCATCAAAAAAATGATGCTGCGAGCCGGACCCATTAGGACTGTCAGTAATAGAGTTGTGACGAGCGCACCCATCCAAGCTGCTCGCATTCCCCGCCGCAAAAAAATCAGGGCTACCGGTACCGAAAAAAAGACCCGTAACACTGGTCCCAGCGGAAAATAATAGTTAATCAACCACACTAAGGCCCCGGCACTGGCTAGAAAAGCCGTCTCCGTTAGCGTGAGGGTTTGCTTGTGGGAGGAGCCTCGCTGCTGCTGGGATTGAGACGATGGGGTAGCAGAAGGGTTCAATTCATCGAGATCAACCCAGCTTACGGCTTCTAGATCGGCATCATCTGAAGTTGCAGGGGATGAACGCGTTGAATCAGCCATGAAACAGGGGTCAAGAGACAATAGGTCAGCCAGTCAGCACTTTAACAATTATTTGGTCTTTTCGTTGAATTGGGTGGCTTGCCTTCGGGAGGTTGCTATGATTCTGGGGCATAAATATTTTGATTGCTCCCAACGTTTTCCATGGCAACTAAACAACGCTTAGATCGGCTATTGGTTGTGCGTGGGTTGTGTGAGTCGCGTCAAATTGCCCAACGATTTATCCGAGCCGGAGAAGTGCGGGTAAATGATCAGTTGATTGATAAGCCGGGTTCGGAAGTTCCTCTGGATGCTGAAATCGTCGTTAAACAGAAGCCTCGCTTTGTCTCTCGGGGTGGAGAAAAACTGATTAAGGCTCTGACTCAATTTGAGCTTTCTATTGACGGCCGAATTTGTCTGGATGCAGGGATTTCGACTGGTGGCTTTACAGATTGCTTATTGCAGTATGGGGCGGCTCATGTATATGGCATTGATGTTGGCTATGGTCAAGTGGCCTGGTCGTTGCGCCAAGATTCCCGCGTGACCCTCAAAGAACGAACGAACTTTCGGTATCTGCAGCCTCAGGACCTATATCAGGGTCCTGTCTTGGCTGATTTGGCCGTGGCGGACTTGTCGTTTATTTCTCTGACCAAAGTCTTGACGGCTTTATGGTCACTTCTTAAATTTCCGCGGGATATTGTGTTGTTAGTCAAACCTCAATTCGAAGTGGGCCGTGAGCGCATTGGGAAAAAAGGTGTGGTGAGAGACTCGGGCGATCAAGGTCAAGCTCTCTTCGACGTAATTACAGCAGCACTTAACCAAGGTTGGGAATTTCATCAATGTACAGATTCTCCCATTCTCGGACCCGCCGGTAATCGAGAATTTTTAGTCTGGTTTAATCAAGAGGCTGGCTCAGAGCCTCCAAGCTTATTTGAACTTAAACAATTCTGCCGAACTCTACAGACCAAGACCTGATCCGTTTCTCAGTTAAATTCAGAAGGAAGTTCAGCTCAGCTAGAAGAAGAGAGGTCTTTCTTTCTTTGGTATTCGCGACCGCTTAGGAGCGGTGATCGCGCGCTTCATGAGTCTCTTCTTCAGAATAGACAACTGTCTCGCGGGTGATAAGCTTTTCGGCCGAGGATACCTTGGCTCCAGTCCTTGGCTCAGAGGTGACTAGTTCGGAACTGGGCCGACCGTCTTCGGTTTGGGAGTGCTTGAGCCAGAGTTGAATTTGTGGACCTGAACTTGCCAATCTAACAATCATGCCGTCTTGAGCGACCATTTTGGCAATGCGATTGCCGTCGACATAGGTGCCATTAGCGCCCAGATTAACCACATCCCAACCAGGACCATTGCTGCGAATTTCCAGATGGTGACGGGAAACGACTGCACTATACAAAACTACATCGTTTTGAGTCGAACGGCCTATTCGAATGGAAGACTGCTGGTCAAAAGTCCAGTTTTGAACCGGGATTCCCTTAACAGGATGCAAGAGAGTCAAAGTAATCACTGGCAACGGGGTTAGCGAATAGACCTACTTTCAATAAAACAGACGCTTAACATCGCTCAAGTATGCATAAGCATAAAGCGCGAAATTGGGGCCTGTTTCGCTATATATTCTACAGACTTACGTAACAGAGAACCTAAGCCTTGGGAGAGGCATCCCTCTGTTTTTCAAAAAAGTTACAGTTAACAACTTTATTTAGCCCCTCCCCAAGCTAGTCTACCAGGGTGTTTCAAGGATGGTCTCGTGTTCATAACGTTTTGATGCATGAAATTAGTGCGGCAACTTTCTAGAGCCTAAGACTTGACGTCATTAAAGAACTCAGCAGAGTAATTCTTCGCAACCAGGATATTTTTAGAGGACACCTGCATTCGATAACCCAAGAATCATGCCCGCACCCAATACATGACCGAGGCTCGTGACTGCCAGTAGTTCGGGGGCACCAAACTTGGGACCTAAAACGGCTGTCATTGCCGGAATGTCAGGACCTTTGCCTGGATTTTGAATGACTTTGCGACCAATCGCAAACACAAATAGATTGCACAAAACCATTACGATTCCCACTGATGGACTCCATTCCACCGTGTGAGGGGTCATAGCTGCAACCCCAGGAATTGGGATGTGCCAAAGTAAATTCAACAAAATAATTTCTCCTAAATGCCAAATCTGTTCGAGCTAAGACGAATTATAAATACATGCTTCATGAAACTGATATTTGTTGAGATATTTAACAGTCCTTCTGGGCGAGATCTTGAATTTTTTAGCGGTTTTTCATGTAATTATTATGCGCATTAAAATTTGTGGACTTACTCGTTTGGAGCAAGCTCAAGCAATAGTGGCAGCAGGGGCAACTGATTTGGGTTTTATCTGCGTTTCTCGTTCTCCTCGCTACATTGACCCTTTTGCGATCGCAAACATCACTCCGTTTCTGCCTCCTGCCGTGAATTGCGTTGGGGTTTTTGTGGATGTCCCTATTTCCAAAATTTGTGATGTGGTGGAAACGGCTCACCTAAGCGCAGTTCAACTTCATGGTGATGAATCTCCAACTGATTGCCAACAGTTAAAGGCATTCTTACCAGGCATTGAACTAATCAAGGCAGTGCGATTGCCTGTCGGTCGGGATCCTCAACCTCTCATCGAGATTTATCGTCCTGATGTGGTCGATACCCTGCTGATAGATGCCTATCATCCCCAACAGCATGGCGGCACTGGCTTGACTTTGGACTGGAAAACGCTGCAATCATTTAATCCCCCTCAACCTTGGTTTTTGGCTGGCGGGTTGCGAATCGAGAATTTATCGGCCGCTTTAGAGGTTCTTTCCCCAGCTGGCATCGATTTATCGAGTGGAGTGGAGCGAGCACCGGGAGACAAGGACCTGCACAAAGTTGCCGAGCTATTTCAGGTTCTCAAACAGCTCGGCAAAGTTAATGGAGATTATGGCAATTGAGCTGGGTGGCCGGTTCGTCTCGATAGCTTCCCAGTCTGGAGCCCTTAGAAAAAGTTCGGCTGGTGCCGAATTAAGTTCAGAAACTCTTCGCGAGTGATGCCATCCGTTTTAAAGCAACCTAGCATAGCGCTGGTTACCGTCCATGAACCCGGTTTCTCAACGCCACGCATGACCATACACATGTGTGACGCCTCCATGACTACAGCCACTCCTGCGGGCTCCAAAACTTCTTGGATCGCTTCGGCAATTTGTCGCGTGAGTCGCTCTTGGACTTGTAGGCGACGCGCATACATCTCAACAATACGAGCCAGTTTACTTAACCCAATGACCTTGCGATTGGGTATATATGCGACATGGGCCCGGCCCATAAAAGGCAACATATGGTGTTCGCAAAGACTGAAGAAATTAATGTCTCGCACAAGGACCATTTCGTTATGCCCTTCGTCGAAAATTGCCCCATTAACCAGCGTTTCTAGGGATTGATTGTATCCCTGGGTCAAGAACTGCATGGCTTCAGCTACCCGTTTGGGGGTTTTGAGTAAGCCCTCTCGTTCTGGGTCTTCCCCCACGCTAATCAATAAATCCCGAACAGCTCGCATCATGGTTTCTTTGTCCTGTTCCGGATCCGGTATTTTAGTCGCAGCGCTTCCCTCTTTGGACAACGTGCTGCGATCGGGAAGTACGGATGGTGGACGTTTGGATTCTACTGTGGTGTCGAGCAAGCTGTTGCGAGCAGCTCCATCTTTGCTGCCGTTCTTCGGCTTCCTCATCAGGGAAATTTGAGCCATTGGGAGTATCTAGAGCCATGGGTTATGAAAGTAACAATCTAATTCAAATGTGAACTAACGTCGTTTGAGCAATCGAATGGGCGCTAAAGAGCGCCACCAGCCGGTACCATCGTTAGCTCTTCAACTACCGCCTCTGGGGGTAATGTCACGACATGGGAGATGGATTGTGCAATCGTCTCAGGGGCAAGCATTGCTGCACGATTGAAATTGAGTTCAGCTAGGGTTTGGGTATCCCATAAAGGGGTATCTGTTGCTCCCGGCAGGATGGTCACTACTCGAATGCCGTGATTCCGCTCTTCTTGAGCCATACTTTTGCCCCAAGCGAGTAGTCCCGCCTTGCTGGCACTGTAGGCTCCCCAATCTGGAAACGTTTGACGGGCTGCCATTGAGGCAACATTGATGATCAATCCTCGACCTCGCTGACGAAAGCAGGGCAGAACCCCTTGCGCGCATAACAGAGGACTAGTCAGGTTGAGATCAATAACCTGTTGCCAATCCTCAAGCGAAATATCTGCTAGCGGCTTAACCAAGCCGATGCCAGCACAATTAATGAGGACATCTAGACCTGGTAGGTCGGCGGCAATAGAGAGGATTTGAGCCTTCACTTGAGACAGCTCAGCTAAATCAAGACAGTGGAAGCGGGCTTGTCCACCCTCAGCCACAATCGTGTCCACAGCCTGGGCTAGCCGGGCTGCTGTTCGGCCAATCAACACCACTTCGATACCGACTTGAGCTAGGCATAGGGCCGTCGCTCGACCAATGCCGCTACTTCCGCCAGTGATGAGAACTTGACGCACAGGTGAAGACATATTAAACGACTGTGTCATTAGGGATTGAGGAAATTGGGTATGCTAGCGGCGGAATAATCTGGACAGGTGGGTTTGTGGTTAATGTCCCGAACATCGGGGAATTTAGGACTTTCGATGAGACCAATACCGTATGAATGTGCAGGCTACAGAAGCCACAAAATTAAAATTCAAGGCGTATCAGACTACTTTGAAGGAATCAAGATCGTAAGCAGCCTTTCCAGGGCGTACTTTACGTGAAAATATCGCAAGCACTTTGAATAGGCTATCAATAATCTATTAAGTAAACATTAAACCTACTTCGATGACTAACTCCAGGATCTGTTAATCGAGTCTCCGCCCTATGCAGGAATTCCCTTCTCTTCAAAAACGCCGATGCGCCGAAACTTTTGATACCTTAGCTGCTGACGAGCCTCTGGGGTTAAAGAGTTTATTCGCTCCAAGTTTCTGATGAGCGCTGTTTTTAAGACGTCGGCTGCCTTAAGCGGGTCGGCATGGGCACAGGTTGGTGGCTCGGGTAAGATTTCGTCTACGATGCCGAGTTCTTTAAGATCTTGGGCCGTAATTTTAAGTGCTGCTGCGGCTTGCTCAGAACGTTTTGCATCTTTCCACAAAATTGCAGCACAGGCTTCTGGGGTGGCGACGGTATAAACGGCGTGTTCAAACATCAAAAGGTGATCTGCGACTCCAATACCCAGCGCTCCACCAGAGCCTCCTTCACCGATTACGGTACTAATGATGGGTACCTTGAAAGTAAACATCTGTCTGAGATTACGCGCAATGGCTTCTCCCTGACCTAAGCGCTCAGCGTCGACTCCTGCCCAGGCACCTGGCGTGTCAATGAAGGTCAGAATTGGCATATTAAAGCGATCAGCATGTTCCATTAATCGCAACGCTTTGCGATAACCGCCCGGGGAGGCCATTCCAAAGTTACGGGCAACGTTATCTTTGGTATCGCGCCCCTTTTGGTGACCCATAATGGCAACGGGTCTTCCTGCTAAACGACCTAAACCGACAACCATGGCTGGATCGTCGCTGCCTCCACGATCGCCGTGGAGCTCAAACCATTCATCGGTAATAGCTTGAATATAATCGAGAGTACTGGGACGTCTTGGATGCCGGGCAAGCTGAAGGCGCTGAGCTGGCGTTAGGGAGCTAAAGATTTCTTGTTGGAGTTGAGCCGCTCGGTTTTGAAGTTGCTCTATCTGCTCGGAAATATCAACGTTATTAACTTCTGCCAGTTCCCGAATTTGCGAAATCCTTGCGTCTAGTTCGTAGAGCGGCTTTTCGAAATCTAACAGAATCCGACGTTCTGATTTAGCCATGGAATGCACTCGAAAATAGTCCGTAATAACCCAACGCTCATTCTACGCTGGAATGGGCGTTTCTAGATTTTCCCGGATGGCGGGTAACCGCATCTAATAGGGAAAGGATCCGCACATGAACGGAAACAGGAGATATTCCAAAAAAAACAATCGCCAGATGAATTGATAAAAACTTGCGATCGCAGATTTATCTTGCAAGTCCAATCCTCGAGCTCTCCAACAAAGCCCGCACAATAGGATGGAATGTACGCCAATCAGCAGCAGCGGATTCATCCCAGGAAGTCTCCATATACCCGCCACAACCATGCCTAAATAGCAGCTTGCTAGGATGGCTAGCGTAATTTTCAGTACCGTTCTCTTGCCAAGTAGGAGCGAAAACGTCGCGATTTGATATCGTTGATCGCCTTCCGTGTCAGGAACGTCCTTGAAAAGTGCGATCCCAATCGAAAAAAACAATACAAAAATTGCGAGGATCAGGACTGCCGGGGAGAGATATTCTTGAGCGTTAAATTGGCGAGTAAAAAACAAAGACAGTCCGAGGTTAACCACGACCCCCCTGACAGTCAAAATGCAGAGGGCGGCTAAAAGCGGATAGCGTTTTAATCGAAACGGTGGTAAGGAATACGCGCTCCCCAGTAGCAAACTGATCGCTACGGTCAAGAGCAACCATTTTCCCCCGACTAACCCCAGCACCAGACCGCTCAGTCCCGTAAGCATAACCAACCAGACGCCTTGCTTGACTGAAAATTCCCCCGCGGCTAACGGTAGCTGGGGTTTGTTAATGCGGTCAATTTCAATATCCAATAATTGATTAAGCCCGACGATATAAATATTGCCCCCTAGGCAAGCCGTCCACGCTAATAGCACTGATGGCAACAGACTGATCCAAGTTGAATTAACCGGATTCTGAAGTGCGGCAATGAGCGCTAACGACCAGACACTAAAGCTAGTCCCGACGATAGTGTGGGGACGGCAAAATTTCCAAAAACTACGCAGCCAACGACCAGGGGTTTGTCGCAAGCTGACTGGGGTCAAATTTGAAGAGATGCTAGACATGCTTTTTCTGGCAATAATGCCTCTATCTCAACATTGCTCACTGGCAGACCCGGCAATTTTTTAGGTGGGCTTAATTCCTTGCAATAAGCCAAAGCGGATTAAACCTTGATCATAGCCTCGGCTCATCAAGCCGATGGCCAATGCCCCGCGTATAGTTCCCCAGCCAGCTTGTAGCAATTGCCCGAATGCCGCACCGCCTAGCGCAGACTGCATAACCACATCCCAAAAAGGGGCGACCGCCGTAGACCAGTCTGCTGTATGCAGTTGTTTGAACCCTACATCCGTCGCAATCTCGGCATATTCTGGAAGCGAAATCACGTAGGGTAAACAATACACCTCATAGATTTGAGCTAACAGTTCATTTTCTGCGGGCGTTAGCAAACCGGCCCAAGAATTGGTCGGTCGATGGCACCAAGTCGCCAGCAGCAGCTTGCCTCCAGGGCGTAGTACCCGCCAACATTCGGCAAGAAATTGACGCTTATCCGGCATATGTTCCCCACTCTCTAAAGACCACACTAAATCAAAGGTGTTATCTGCAACGGGCACCGCTTGTGCATCAGCCACTTGAAAATGGGTCTGTTCTGCCAGTCCCAATGCCTCTGCTCGACGAGCCGCTCGTTCCTGTTGCACTGGAGAAAGAGTTACCCCCCAGCCTTGGGCACCATATTTTTGCGCTAGGTAACATGTGCTGCCGCCGACCCCGCAACCCGCATCTAAAAAGGTCTGAATTTGTTTGACCTGTCCCCAGTCCAAGAACTCCTCAATTAACCTGATTTGAGCTTGTTTCCGATCACCACTTTTTTCGGTTCCTGCTCGACCATAAAAGCCATGGTGCAGATGTTCGCCCCAAACTGCTTCCCAAACAGGTGTAGATTGATCATAAAATTGTCGGATTTGGGTAAAAAGATCGGAGTTCATTCGGTAATAGTCGTATTATCGATACATCAAAATGGAGCCGTTTGAAGGACGTCGATTCCTCTAATCGAATTAAACCAATACAAAAAATATTCTTTGGGGGATCGGGATCGGGTACCAGC
>JBCDHF010000204.1:0-8379 GCA_038750375.1 Cyanobacteria bacterium P01_H01_bin.15 | reverse complement strand
TGTGTGGCTACACAGTATTCAACGCCTGATGGTGCGGCCAAGAACAAAAATCTAGAATAATAATGGTTCTGTTTTGAAGACTTGCTCCCATGCCGCGAATTGTTCTGATTGCCGGATTTGAGACCTTTAATACCAAGCTGTATCAGGACGGTGCTCAGCTCGCCCAGCAACGCTGCCCTGAGTTGGAAATTTGTGTATTTAGCGATCGCAACCTGAACGATCAGCGACTGGCAGTAGAAACGGCCTTGGCCGGAGCCGACGTTTTATTTTGCAGTTTGCTGTTTGACTACGACCAAGTGGAATGGCTGCGGGAACGAGCGCAGGATATCCCAATTAGGCTGATTTTTGAGTCGGCGCTGGAGCTGATGGGCTTGACACGGTTGGGCAAGTTCGTGATCGGGGATAAGCCCAAAGGAATGCCGAAACCGGTGAAATTTATTCTGAGCAAGTTTTCCAGCGGGCGTGAAGAAGATAAGTTAGCGGGCTATATCAGCTTTTTAAAGACAGGACCCAAACTGCTGAAATTTATTCCAGCGCGCAAAGTTCAAGATCTGCGAAACTGGCTGATTATTTATGGCTACTGGAACGCTGGAGGCGTCGAAAATTTTGCAAGTTTGTGCTGGGCGATCTCAGAAAAATATTTGGGGCTCACGGTCGGGGAAATTCCGTCGGTCATTGAAACGCCTAATATGGGCTTGCTGCATCCCGATTATGAGGGCTATTTCACCTCGCCCAAGGCTTATCTAGACTGGTATCAACAGCAACATCCTGAGGTTGCGGAAACATTGCAATCGCAAACGGTGGCGATTCTGCTGTATCGGAAGCATGTAATCACCAAGCAGCCCTATATTCCGCAGTTAATTCGTCAATTTGAAGCGGCGGGACTAGTACCGTTGCCGGTATTTATTAACGGGGTGGAGGGGCATGTGATTGTGCGAGATTGGCTGACGAGCGGGTACGAACACGCTCAACGCGCTCAAGGCATTAAACAATCGCCCTCACTGAAAGCCGATGCAGTCGAAGTGTCTGCGATCGTTTCCACCATCGGGTTCCCATTAGTGGGCGGTCCAGCGGGCTCCATGGAAGCAGGACGACAAGTAGAGGTCGCAAAACGGATTCTCAGCGCGAAAAATATTCCCTATTTCGTGGCAGCGCCGCTGTTAATTCAAGATATCCATTCCTGGACTCGCAAAGGCATTGGCGGCTTACAGAGCGTAGTGCTGTATGCGCTCCCTGAACTCGATGGCGCGATCGATACAGTGCCGCTTGGAGGACTCGTCGGAGAAGATATTTATTTGATTCCCGAACGGGTTAAACGGCTGACTGGGCGGGTTAAACGGTGGCTTGCGCTTCGTCAAACCCCACCCGCAGAACGAAAGCTCGCGATTATTCTGTATGGCTTTCCCCCCGGCTATGGCGCGACCGGAACGGCGGCGTTGCTGAATGTCCCGAAGTCGCTGCTGAACTTTTTGCGATCGCTAAAAAGTCAAGGCTATGACGTGGGGGACTTGCCAGAAGATGGAGAAGTGATCATCCAGCAAGTAAAGGCAGCGGATGAAGCGTTGCCGCAAAAAAATTCCGAGCTTGAACGGGTTAATGTGCGGACGCTCGAAAAACGATTGGGGTATTTACTCACCGAACGGATGCGAAAGCAGTGGCAGGGACTGACCAATACCGGCATCAAAACTTTTGGCGATGAGTTTTTAGTCGGTGGTGTGCACTACGGCAACGTGTGGATCGGCGTCCAGCCGCCGTTGGGGATAGCGGGCGATCCGATGCGGTTGATGTTTGAGAAAGACTTAACGCCCCATCCGCAATACGCTGCTTTTTATAGCTGGTTACAACAAGATTTTCAGGCTAATGCCATTGTTCATTTTGGGATGCACGGTACAGTCGAATGGCTACCAGGCTCGCCGCTGGGGAATACGGGCTACTCTTGGCCGGATGTGTTGTTGGGGGAGTTGCCGAACTTATACATTTACGCCGCGAATAATCCGTCGGAGTCAATCTTGGCAAAACGTCGAGGGTATGGGGTGCTGCTATCTCATAATGTTCCACCCTATGGTCGCGCTGGACTATATAAAGAACTAGTGACATTGGGGGAATTAATTGCTGAATACCGCGAAGATCCTGGAAAAAATGATGCGTTGCGACCAGGAATCATCCAAAAAATTATCGACACCGGTTTAAATAAAGACTGCCCGTTTAAAGAGGGCCAACAGGACGGGATTGCATTCACATTAGAGAATGCCTCATTATTTAGTAAAACTGCAATTCGGGCCTATTTTGTGGATGTTTATGAATATCTGCAAGTGGTTGAGCAGCGTTTATTTTCGTCAGGTTTGCATGTTCTAGGCGAAGCGCCGAATACTGAGCAAATTCAGCGCTATTTAGATGCTTATTTCGACGGCAAAAATGCCGATGAGCGACAGATGGAGTCTCCGATGTTGGAATCGTTGCTGAGCCAAACTGGCGACGAGATGACTAATTTATTGCGCGGTCTCAACGGGGAATATATTCCGGCTGCGCCGGGTGGTGATCTGTTGCGGGATGGTCCGGGAGTGTTGCCGACTGGTCGTAATATCCATGCGTTAGATCCCTATCGGATGCCCTCTCCGGCTGCCTATGAACGTGGACGAGAAATTGCGCTTAAGATCATTGCTCAAAACCTAGAAGAAAATGGCAGCTACCCGGAAACAGTCGCAGTGATGTTGTGGGGGTTGGATGCGATAAAGACAAAAGGGGAATCTCTGGGGATTTTGTTGGAGCTGGTCGGCGCAGAACCGCTGAAAGAAGGCACGGGGCGCATTGTTCGTTATGAGTTACGTCCGCTAGAAAGCCTCGGGCATCCTCGGATCGACGTGTTGGGCAATTTGTCTGGCATTTTCCGCGATAGCTTCGCCAACATTATCGAACTCATTGATGATCTCTTTCAACGGGCAGCCTCAGCCGATGAACCAGGCGAACAAAACTTCATTCGTAAACACGCTCAAGCGCTGATTGAACAGGGGGTCGAAAACCCGACAGCCCGCCTCTTCTCCAATCCTGCGGGGGATTTCGGGTCGCTGGTGAATGACCGTGTGGTCGATAGTAACTGGAACTCCAGCACCGAGCTAGCCGAAACCTGGGAGAAACGGAATACCTTTAGCTACGGTCGCAACGATAAAGGTCAAGCCCGTCCGGAAGTGCTGCAGCAACTCCTCAGCAATTGCGATCGCATAGTCCAAGAAATTGACTCGGTAGAATATGGTTTAACGGATATTCAGGAGTATTACGCTAATACGGGCGCCTTGAAACAAGCGGCTGAGTTGCGATCTCAGAAAAAAGTTACGGCGTCGTTTGTGGAGAGTTTTAGTCAGGATACAACCCCGCGCAAGCTGGAAGACGTGTTGCGGTTAGAGTATCGGACAAAATTGCTCAATCCGAAGTGGGCAGGGGCGATGGCAGCGGAAGGATCCGGCGGTGCGTATGAGATTTCTCAACGATTTACGGCGTTAGTAGGTTGGGGCGGAACGACAGGGTTTCAGGACAATTGGGTGTATGACCAAGCGGCGGATACCTATGCGTTGGACAAAGATATGGCGGAAAAGCTGCGAGAGTCTAACCCGGAAGCCTTTCGGAATGTGGTAGGGCGGCTACTCGAAGCCAATGGGCGTGGGCTTTGGCAAGCGGAGGAGGCGAAACTGGAACAGCTTCAGACGCTTTATGCTGAAACGGATGATGTCTTAGAAGGCATAGAAAAATAGGAATTTTTGTAACTGCCTAGGAGCCGAAAACATTTATAGACCAAGCCTATGTCCACGGAAAGCACGAACCAAGAGTTTAAAGCGATTTAGGTATCGTTTGACCACACTCGAAAACATGGAACGAAGCAAAGCCTTTTGAAAATTGTTCTAGTTCAACCTTTCACTCTTTTCAGAAAAAAATGTAAAACCTTGCTCATAGGCGTTCCAGGCATTTAAATCCCTATTTCCCAATCACTCTGCTGGCCGTAGCGGGTTTAGGGACCAGAATGGAAGTTGGTTGGGATATTTGTTGAATAATCACTCTACTGAACGGTGACTGTTCCAACCATTCCCAACTCCAGATGAGGCGAACAGTGATATCTATATTCGCCTGGAACCTCAAATTTGACGCTGTGTGCGGGTCCGGGTTCTCTAGCCAAAGTCTTTCTGGATATGGCCTCTGCATCTACACCTTCTGGCACCTTCCCAAAAACTACATTGTGAAGTCCTGACTTGTTATCCCAAACCACCGTATCCCCAGCATTAACGCTGATATCTTCAGGTGCATAAAGTTGTGATTCGTACTCTCCCATCGTAACGATAATTTCATCACCGGTCAGGACAATCGGTGCGCTCTCTTCTGGGGTGCTATTGTCGGAAGTCAGAGACGCGCCACAACTACCAACCAGAATAATTATTGCAACAGCTATCATACGCTGCACAAATAAGATAAAAGATCGTTTAATCACTACCTGACATTTCGCCAACAGGGGCGAAAAAGAATGTTTGCCTTATTGACATTTTAAATATAGCCGACTCGAACCCATGTGAAGTCTCAACATATTCGATCAAGGATATTTAGTGATGCAAATATTTCATCTACTATTGAATTCTACTTACCCGATAGGCTTGCTTTTTTGGCATTGCTGTTCTGAGAGATAAAAGAGAATAGGAAAGAGACAGTAGAGGATAGTCCCCGATGGAATGCCCAGAGTGCAAATCAACCCATATTCGCAATAATGGCATCCGCCGAGGTAAATATAACCACATTTGTGTGGACCGTGGTCGTCAATTTGTCGAAAAAGTCCAAAATTCATAGGGGCTATACCGATGACGTCCGTCGGGTCTGTCTCCGCAGGGTTGTCAACGGCATGGACTATCGCGATGTTGAAAAAGGAACAGGGGTTCACCACACTACTGTCCTGAGATGGCATCGCCAAATGAGCGAAGTATTGCCCAATGCCTATGAAGGGGAACAGATTCAAAAAGTGAGTGAACTACATGAATCGGAAACTTTTGTGGGTAAAAAAGCGGCAAGAACCAGCATCGCCGAAAAGAGCAAAGGAATGCTCGCCAAGACAAAATAAGGTCGGGGTCTGGACAGCAGTAGAATTGATAGCGATAGTTTCGTCTTCACCTGAATGCCATTAAACGGCAACAATACTGGCTTCGTTATGCCAAACTAACTACCACTGATTTGATTATGAATGAACTCGATCTCATTGCTCTCTTACTTCCTACAATGAGCCTGCTCTTAATTGGGCGATTCATTATATGGCGTAGGTTCTTAAAGCCAAGCGATGCTAAGGTTTTGAGTAAGCTTTTTCTCTATATATTTTTTCCAGCATTAATTCTTAAACTTCTGCCCAAGGAAGATTTCACAACTTTGTGGAATTTTAAATATGTATTCGCGAGCATAATTTTAATTCTGATCCTCTACGCCGGCGTCCTTGCTATTCACATATTTATTCTCCGGCGATCTTTAAAAGTAGGGGCAATGGCTGCATACGCGGGAACAAAATTCAGTGCAGGAATCCTTGGTGTCCCGGTCCTGCTGCAAGTTATTGGACAGAAAGCTATTGTGCCGACAGCTATCAACGTTATCCTAGGATATTTTATCATTCTCCCGCTGACGTTCTTTCTATTAAATTTCTCATCAGAAAGTCAACAGAGTTCCGACTCTATGAAGTTGATTTTACTTAAAACTTTAAGAGTTTCAATTACGGATCCAATCATTGTGGCTACCCTCATTGGACTTAGTTTATCTTTCGGTACTATTGAATTGCCGCTGTGGTTGCAAAATATCTTTCAAATATTAGGGGGCGCGACGACCCCTGTTGCCATGATTGCGGTTGGCATGGCAATCAATGTAGACAATTTGAAAAAACAATTAGCTGAGGTTAGCTGGATGTCAGGAATACGAGTCATTTTATCCCCGGCTCTGGCTTTGTTTCTAGCACAGACACTAAATCTATCTCCCGTTTTTGCGATCGCCCTTATACTTTCCTTTGGACTGCCAACTTCACAGCTCGTACTTCCCACTGCTGAACAATACGGAGTATATGAGGAATGCTCTGCTGGGATCACAACCCTATCAACCTTGGCATTCTTAATCACGTGGCCAATTATGGTTTGGCTGAGTAATAGCTTATGGCCGGGAGTCGTTAATTTTCAGTGAAAGGTGGCTTTATCCATAAGTTGAAGTCAGAAGTCCCCTAAGTGCTGCTTGCTGCTGGCGATCGCTAATGTTTGCATGGAGCCAACCCACAGAATCAAATTAATTCAAAGGGATTGGTACGGTCATTGGACTTACCCAGAATAGTTGAGATGAATATGACCATCTGAGACACCTGCCGCGATCGCTCCGCCACCGAAACTCGCGTTAGAAAACTGCTTTGTATGTCCCAAGTTTGACACTCTGTTACCTTATCGTCTTAGTCAATTGAGTTGGAAAGCAAGATCGGTAACTGCGGTGCTTGCCCGCCATCTCGATACTAAACAACCTCAAGAAAACGGGAGCCAATCCGAGGAGCGAAACCAGTAATGGTAAGTGCTGTATTAAATCGACCGGAAATTTCAAATCCTCTAACCGAAGCGAATCCTACCCGCGCACGGTCGTCCGTTTCTAGATGCCGCCTGTGCCGCCATTATCGTCCTTTGGGCAGGCGCGGTGGAGAATGCCATGCCCTCGGCTGTCCGGCCCGGGGAGGCTGGCTGGCTTGCCAAGTTGCGGTGTCTCCATTCAACTAACTTGAGTAGCAGTATGAAGTGCATGACATAGGATCAGAGTCTGATGCGCATCGTTCGGGGTTCCGATCGCACCAGCTGCCACACAGTCTCTCTCCGATCCCCTTCTGGTGCATCTCCTCCTACACACGTTTAAGTTATCTGGTGGCTCAATATGACCACTCTTACCTCACAACAAAATGAGCATGATGCTCAGGCATCTAAAGCCTTCTTCGATCGTTGGCATATTTATTTGCAGATTATCAAGAGCGATTATATGGCGCACCAAGGTATCCATGCTCGTCTCCGGCAGTCTTTAATGACTAGTTATACCAAACCTTTCACGATGCTCGATTTGGGGTGTGGAGACGCGTTATTTATGGCATCAACGTTGAAAGACCTTCCGATTCGATCGTATCTAGGTGTGGACTTGTCACCCGTAGCCTTAGACAAGGCTTGTGAAAATTTGAGAGATCTGTCGTGCGAGAAGCCTTTTATACAAGCAGACTTCGTAGAATATCTGGAAGGATCTGATCCAGTTCCATTCGATGTCATTGTCGCTGGCTTCTCGATGCACCACCTGCACCCTGCAGAGAAAGAAGTTTTCTTCCGTGCGTGTAATTCATGGCTTACGGATATTGGGGAACTATTCGTCTATGATATCTTCCGCCGTGATGGGGAATCGCGTGGTGAATATCTTGTGAACTATATCGAGAACTGCAACCGAAATTGGGGCTCCCTATGTACAGACGCACTCGCTATCCTTAAAGACCATATAATTAAGTGCGACTATCCCGAAACATACGCCGACTTCGTGCGCCTTGCGAATGTCGCTGGACTGACGGCAGCACCCGACCCAGTGTATGCCGACGACAATCGGTTTCACTGCCTATGTAGACTTCAGAAACATCGGTAGTGCGGAGGTGTTATTAAAAGCGGCAGCTTGGGTGTGGCAGACTTGGGAACACCGAAGATTGTGTCGGGTTCATTTTTTTGACGATGGACTTGACGGGACGATCTATACGGATCTCGATCTAGGAAACTTTTTGGCTCTGTTGCAAAGTTAGTATGTCAGCAGAGAAAGGCTAATCTGAAGCGCTCCAGCAATTCGGAAAAGCAATGCATCCTCCGAAAGTTCTTTAAATTCAAGCAATTTCCGCCCGATGTCATCCTCCAGAACGTTCGCTGGTATCTCCGCTACAATCTCCGCTATCGAAACCTGGGGGAAATGTTTGGTGAAAGGGGGATTGCTGTGGACCATTCCAACATCCACCGGTGGTCTCAGCGCTATGCACCTGAACTAGATAAGCGCTGTCGAAAACATCTAAAAATGACCAACGACTCCTGGCGACTGGATAAAACCATCATCAAAATCAAGGGTAAACGGCGGTATCTTTGGCGAACAGTAGACTCTGAGGGTAATACTCTCGATTTTCGACTGACAGCCAGACGTAGTAGCAAAGCAGCGAAGCGATTTTTTAGAAAAGTGCTTCAGCAGTATCCTGTTCAGGAGCCCAGGGTGGTCAGCACTGACAAGTATGCAGTGTATCCCAAAGTAATTCGGGAATTGAGAGCGAGTGGGAAGCGACAGGAAAGCTCAAAACATAGGCAGGTCAGATATTTGAACAACATCGTGGAGCAAGACCAT
>JBCDHF010000203.1:0-8380 GCA_038750375.1 Cyanobacteria bacterium P01_H01_bin.15 | reverse complement strand
CGAAAAAGTTTGCGATCACATTTATAGCAGTCGCCACCTTTGTAAGGTGGAGGCTGCGTGCCAGAACGCTCTAGAATTAGGCAACTTAAAATTAGAAGTGTCCTAAGCGATCTGGCGAAGGCTATAAACAAAGTCGCGTCAGAATCGAGCGCTCGTGTTACTGTCCTATCACCATTGGATTGTAGCGATTCATCGCAACTTCAACCCCTTCGTGAATACCCAACTCGACAGCTTGAGTGACCGCGGGGATAACTTTCTTCATTATCTCGGTTTCCGCCGGAGAAAATTTACCGAGTACAAACGAAACCGTTTCTTTGCCCGGTTGGGTTCGCCCGATGCCAATTCTCAAGCGAGGGAAAGCTTGAGTTCCTAAATGAGAAATCAAAGACTTGATGCCGTTATGTCCGCCAGCTGAGCCTTTGAGACGCAGACGAATCCTTCCTGGCGGCAAATCCATATCATCGTAAATTACCAAAACCCTCTCCGGTTCAAGTTTATACCAGTCTAAAACGGCCCGCACCGACTGGCCAGAGCTATTCATATAGGTAGTCGGCTTGAGCAAAAAACCTTTGCCAGCGCCCTTCGGCAAAGGTCCCTCCGCAAGCCACCCTCGAAAACGACGTTGCTCCTGCCCAGTCCAATACCATGCAGAAGCAAGCTCATCGATAGCCGCAAAGCCAATATTGTGACGAGTCCGGTCATAACGAGGCTCAGGATTACCCAAACCTACAATTAGCCTGGGTAATACGGAGGAAGAAGACATATGCGGCAATAAACTATTAGACAGAAAAGCCTATCAAGTCTACCGGAAAACCACCTCGGATGGACCCACAATTAAGACTGCAGAAACAGGCTTTCTAAATAGACCCTAGAACAGGCGCGGTAGTTATTTGAAGAGGGTTCACTGCCGCTATTGTTATTCTGTAGCAAAAAGAGCGACAAGGCAGCAGCAAAGACACGGTCCTGATCCCAGGTGGGATGACCATCTAAATACTCTCTCAACGAAGAATGAAGGTCTTCGGGGATCTCAGCCAAAATACTGATGGGGGAATTCATATAAGCTCCTCTCGATTTAAAGGTAAACGATGCATTAAGAGTTCAACACACTGACAACATAGAAAGGGACATACCCCAAACAATGATGCACGAACAAACGTTTCCAGTTGTCTTTTCAGCACGTAATAGAGCGCTAGATAACTTCTACGCTGTTTATTTTTGAAGCTATTTTCTAATTTGTCAATGTCGCGAAATGTTGCGCAGCAGTTCAGAAAAAATAAATATTCACGAGGGAATGGGCATTTCAGCTCATTTTTTGTTGTGCTTCTTTACATGAGCGAAGCCTAAACAGTGATTCAAGAATATCAACCAAGTTTTCCCCAGTTTCCCTTGAAGACCATATTCCTCGTCAACATGTTGTGGAAAAAGTGAGGACTAGATTGAGGAAAAAAAATTGAGCTTGGGGAAAGTATGAGGAGGATGCTGGGGATTGCTTAAGAGAAGAATAAGAAATAAAAATAATTCCTTTATCTGGAATTGCTCACAATCAAATAGCTCATCCCCTGAGCCGGGAACATTTTAGCTCTGCCTAAAAGTAGTTACCGCTACAAAATATATCTAGTGACCGAAGTTCTCCCAATCGGGGCTTGGGCCCATGAGCACATTCTGGGCTTGTTCTGATCCTCGTCAATGTTCATGAACATTCAAGGCGACTGATGACAAAGAAAAAGAAACCCACATCAAGCGTTAGAAAACAGACACACAAAGCTTAGGCCCGTCTAGCTGCCCAAGACGGTCTGCAGAAGACTTGCTTTGTCAAATAGGCTTCGAAAAACAGCGCTGATGTCTGTGAATTCAGTAAAAATCTGTCGCCGCTGACCAATTGAAATTGCGGGTTTATGGGTCATGCGGTGAGTAGTCCACTGTATAGCAGACAATCGGGATTTTAACAGCTCCATAAAAGTCGGATCGCTCAAGCACCCTTTTGACTTTAGATGCTCTAATAAATTGGTGAAGTTAGCTGAAATTAAAATCGTCGAGGACCAGTTCATTAACGACTCAAAGGGGTTTGTAAGGATGAGTTTGACAGCGCTCGCAAATTACGATCACTGCCAGGTTTGTTCGTAGTCTGCTGGCAGCGGCTGTTTGTTCCTCGCCTTTACCGCTCTTCTGTCAATCGACATCCATCAGTATCAAAGAATATTTACTGGCACAAGTGTTTGAGGACAAGTTCCCAAGAAACTAAAATTTTCCTTACGACTCTTTTAAATCCTGCTCATTGAGGGTGATTTAGTTGTCGTGTAGAGAGCCGTTTGAGTGTTTCACTTGATGGCCGTCCTTCTGCTTGCGCCTCTAGGAATACCCAACGCAGGTGCGTCTCAAATTATTGAGATTATGTAACTGCCTAAGTAGCAATGTGAGCGGAAGAAAAAACGGTAGAATTCAGAAAATCAAGCGAAGCGAAAGCAAATGGACGAACGTGATGCCAAAATCAAGCTATGAGAAGAAGTAGTAGAATTTCTGAGAGCAAAAATTTTTGAACTGGAAAGTCGCTTGGGACGAGATAGCAGCAACAGTAGTCAACCGCCATCCAGCGATTGACTAAAGCGAGCGAAAAGGGAAAAACGCACCAGCAGTTTGCGCGCGGAGCAGTGGGGGACAAAGAGGTCACAAAGGATTCACATTAGAGTACGCGGAGCAACCGGGCAGAATAATAGAACACTCCGTGGAAGCATGTACTTGCGGAAAAGACTTGAGTAGATAAGTTCCCATTCACATCATACGTCGTCAAGAAATAGAGATCCTGGAAATCGTGCCAGAGATAACAGAGCACCGGATGGAAGCAAAACAATGCCCCAGTTGCAGGAAAAAAATAACGGGCAAGGGAGCAGAATGGTGGAAGGCACCGGTACAGTTATGGACCCACGGTCAAAGCCATCACTCAATATCTACATCATCAACATTTATTGCCGGAGCAACGGTTGTGTGAGATTTCTAAAGATGTATTTAACTTGTCGATAGTGCCAGGAACTCTGGCGCGAGGAACAGCGCAGCTCAAAGAGACATTGACAAAGCCGGTAACAGAAATAGCCACCGGCAGAAAGGAAGCGGCGGTGAAACATGGAGATGAGACAGGATTTCGCATCGGTGCTAAAGCACAATGGTTTCATGTCCTGTCGACCCAAAAGCTGACGTGGTATTGAGTCAGTGACAAGCGAAAAGATTTGGACCCATTGGAGCCAGTGAGGGGCATCCTGATACATGACCGCTGGAGCTCTTTTAAACTGCCTAGATTGCGGCATGGATTATGTAAGGTCCATCATTTAAGAGAGTTAAAAGCCCTGGGAGAGATTGAAGGGGAGCCATGGGCAAGAGAATTGTATAAATTGCTGGAGATAGGAGCAAAAGCACTGAGACATTGGACCGGGAGCATTCCGAAGTGGGTCAAACTTGGAGTTTAGATTAAGAGAAAGATAAAAGGCGAGCTGTTTCAATAAACTCGCACAATGAGCCAATCTGAGGAATGTACTGCCAATTTCAGGAACTCATGGCAAATCTGAACGATCTCAAAGAATTTCGCAACAGGGCGTACAAGCTTTTGGGCAAAGGGAAAGATGTATTATTCGAACTAATCGATGCAGTGCTCACGAGTCGAGGGGTGTTAAGCTTTGCAGAATTCTCCCTCTCACCAATATTTCGTCACGAGTGGTCCAGCCTCTACAAAACGCTGCAACGGAGTCAGCCATCACCCACAAAACTAATAGAACTGTATCGAGAGCAGTTGCCGAAGGACAGACGAGTGTTGTTGGCAGGAGACAGCACGGCATGGAGCCGGCCTTGGTCGCCGACCCTAGTTAGATGAGCGCCCAATATCACTCGGGGATTCAGCTTTTGGTTGTGCCCGCTTTGTGAGATTGATCGCCGTGGTTGCCTGCGACAAGTTAATGCGCATAAAGTCCAACCGGGTACTGTACGGTCCACCGCCAGAGTATGGTGGACGAGGCCGACCTCGTAAACACGGACAGCGGTTTAAGCTCAATGAGTCGAGCACTTGGTGGGCTCCCACGGAGCAACAGGTACTCTCGGATGAAGGATGGGGTCCGGTGCGACTGCGTCGTTGGGAGAATGTTCACTTCCAGAAAGCGGCATCTCAACAAATGCAGGTGATTTTGATAGAAAGACTCAATGGAGAGGGCAAACGAAAACAGAGACCACTCTGGCTGGTCGGTACCGGTGAGACTTTGCCTCAGTTAGAAAAGATGGCACGGATGGACTTGAGGCGCTTCTGCATCGAGCATTGGTATCGATTTATCAAGCAGAGGTTGAATGGGTGCTTGCCCCATTTGGGTACGGAGTCACAGACTCAAGCCTGGAGTACACTGATGCCCTTAATGACCTGGCAACTATGGCTCGGGCGTCACCTCGGAGGAGAGAAACCCCTGCCATGGCAGAAATCGTTATTAGAACCCACGCCAGGAAGGGTTGCCAATGGATTTGCCGCTCTTTTCGTGGCGTTAGGCACGCCGGCAACAGCGGTCCAACCACGAGGAAAATCGGTGGGGTGGCCGAAAGGCAAAAAAAGACAGAAGCGAAAGCGATATCCGACAATGAAAAAGAGCTATGTCAGCTCTAACTCGAGAGGTAAATTCAAAACTTAGTTGCTGATGTAGTTCTGATTAACCAGGTCCAGCTAAGTTTTGAGGTTGGATCCAATCACTGCTGCCTGGGCATACTTTTTGTCTAAACTCCAGTTGATAGTGACGGGAACAATCCAAAACCATAGAAACACAAATTTTTATTAAGCCTTCTGATTTCTTGAACCCTCTAGTGAAGACAATTTGAATATATATCAGGTGAATTCCCGATGAAATTAGCACTGAAATTATGTCTGTTTAGCGCAGTCTGTGGGCTGCTCAATTTTTCTGGACAAAAGATATCGCGAGCGGAGACGGAAGAGATCGATTTTGAAAGCATTGAAGTCAACATCTTGGATGAAATCAATCGAGCGCGCACAACGCCATCAGATTATATAGAGAGTCTGGTCGAGTTTAAGACTTTCTATAACGGTAATCGCAGACAAATTCCTGGCGAAATAACGATCCGGACAACAGAAGGTGTAAGTGCAGTCGATGACGCTATCACCTATTTTGAAAACGCGACGCCAGTAGACCCCCTAACTCTGTCTGCCGGAATGTCTCAAGCCGCCGAAGATCATGTAAAGGATCAGGGCAGCCTAGGAGAATTTGGACACACTGGCAGCGATGGTTCCAAACCGAGCGAGCGCATGAGCCGGTATGGTACTTGGAAACGCAAAGCGGCAGAAAATATAAGCTATGGACCTCAAACCGGAGAACAGGTGGTCATTCGCTTAATCGTGGATGATGGAGTGTATGCTCGGGGACATCGGCGCAATATCATGAGCCCACTGCACAAAGTCGTCGGCATTGCCTGTGGTCCTCACTTACAATATCCCGTCATGTGTGTAATGACCTTTGCCGGAGGGTTTGAAGAGTAAACGCGAGCCATGTGTCGTGAAGTCGGAACGTTTGTAAAATCCAGAATCCAATGTCGCAAGAAATGATCACGTCGGCAGTCAGCAATCCCGAGCAGCTACTTACCATAGACGATTTCCGGGCACTCGCTCATTCTGGTCGAGAACTAACCAAAGAACTCGACCTCGAAACCCTTCTCCAGGGAATTTTGGATACCGCGAGTCGTCTAACCGATTCACCCGAAACCAGCATAATTCTCCGCAACGCTCGCCAACCGACGCTCTATTTCGCCGCAGCAACCGGCGATGAAGCCGATTGGGTACTTAGCACCTTTGGGGTTCATTCCGACAATCAGGTGCCGATCGACGGAAGCAAGGCGGGTTCGGTTTATCAATCGGGTGTGTCTCTTGTTGAAAACGTCGTTACTGACCACTTTTCCGGCGTTGACAATGAAACGCAAAGCGTGACCAAAAGCATGGTCTGTGTTCCACTCCGGGTTGGCAGCGAACGCCTAGGCGTCATGCAAGTGTTGAACAAACGTACGGGGGACTACTCGGAACGTGACCGAGTGCTCCTAGAGTATTTCGCGGATCAAGCGAGTGTCGCCATCCGTAACGCGCAGCTGTTGGAGAGCCTACTTGCGCACAGCGGTCTATATGGGGCACCGCCAACAACCGATGAATTGTTTGCACGCATGCGAGAGGTTGATCAAGATGCCCGAACAGAAACTCTTTCGGTCCTATTCGCTGATATGCGCGGATTCACACAACTCTGCCAATCTCTACTCAATCCCGTTCTCGTTCAGAAACGACTTAGTGAGTTCATTTCTATGCTGAGTCAGGCAATCATCGACGAAGAGGGCATTGTCAACAAATTCCTCGGCGATGGAGTGATGGGGTTGTTTCAAGGCACAGAAGGCAGCAAACGAGCGGTAAGATGTGCCTTCATGATGGTTCAACAGTTTTCGGAGATGAAGGTCCAATGGGATAGCGAGAGTAATCAACAACTTGACTTTCTGGATTTGGGAGTTGGTATCACAACGGATCAAGTCATTCTCGGTGGTATCGGAGGTAGCTCGGTCCGCGATTATACAGCTATCGGCACTGCCGTTAATCTTGCTGCCGCATTTGAAGCCGCCGCTCGCAATGGAAAACAGATTCTTTGCGACCAACTTACGTATCGCAATACATTAGAACTTGTCTCCAAAGTTGATAACCCGGAAGATTTTGTGTTGAAAAAGCCTGGGCAGGAAGTGGGAGTACGATATAAATGCTATCACCTCAAATCGTTGAATACTGATAAATCAAAGGTATTCATCAGTCACAGCCATCAAGACAGAGAATATGTTGAGTCGCTAATTGCTGAGTTGAAGGAACTTGGAGTCGATACCTGGTACTCTGTTGCAGATGTCCGAAAAGGTGCATTGTGGACGGCTGAAATTCGTAAGGCGATCGCACAATGTAACTGGGTGGCTGTCATCGTTTCCTCGAACTCGGCTCACTCGAAATGGATCCGGCGGGAAGTTGATTTGGCTCTGACTGCCGAGCATCTTGAAGAGCACATTATTCCCGTTGTACTCGACGAAACTGAACTGAGAGAGGTGAATGAATATTTGCCGGCGATGCAAGCTATTTTTCGCACGACGAATGACGAAATTGCCCAGTCCCTTGCAGAGCGGATTGCCGAGACGAAAGATCGCAACAGAAATTCAGACCCGGACTAACAACTCGATGAACCCCGAGCCTTTAGATTCTTTTATCGGGTTATAGCAAAGGTCACCTTTACAAGCGGTTGATAGGGTGCCAGAACGCTTTTAAATTTGACAATTCGAAATCAGAAATGTCCTCAGCGATCTGGCGAAGACTATATTGTCTAGAAATTCCCCCATCCTGAAACTTCAGCCAGAATAGTGATGTTATCTACAGGATTTTTTCCTCCACAAAAGTAATCACGCCATCAAGACCAACACCAGATTTAAGATTAGTGAATATGAACGGTCGCTCCTTGCGCATGCGTTTGGTGTCTTGCTCCATCATCTCCAAGCTTGCACCGACATGAGGTGCTAAATCGATTTTATTAATCACCAATAAATCTGACTTCGTAATTCCAGGACCTCCTTTTCGCGGAATTTTATCTCCAGCGGCAACATCAATTACATAGATGGTCAAATCCACGAGTTCTGGGCTAAATGTCGCTGCTAAATTATCACCACCACTTTCCAAAAATATAAGATTGAGAGGAAAGTCAGTTTCCAGCTTGGCGATCGCAGCCATGTTCATGGAGGCATCTTCACGAATCGCAGTATGGGGACAGCCCCCAGTTTCTACGCCGACGATCCTTTCTGGGGTTAAGGCTTGGGAACGTACTAAAAATTGGGCATCCTCTTGTGTATAAATATCGTTTGTGACTACGCCAATCTGGTATCGCTCACGAAGCTTTTTGCAAAGTGCATCTAGTAATGCGGTTTTGCCCGATCCCACCGGACCTGCAATTCCAATTCGAAATACAGCCATCTTTACCTCAAATCTGGCTAACCTTTTTCTCAGCCTAACTCGCTACCGAATTAGGAATTCAGGAAATAGGTTATTAATTTCATCTTATAGGCGATTACCCGCTAGAATAACCGCGAGAAAGCTGCGCTGAAGCTGACTAATTCTCAGTTAGTGTGACTAGGTGCAAGGGTCTCTTTCTAGTCGACCTGGGCATAATTTCGGTCTCTGCAATCAGTGCGAACTTTATTCGTCGATCCCTTTTTCGATTGGAGACATATTTTCCGTGACCATTTATATCGGCAACCTTTCCTACCGGGTGGAGAAATCGGACCTGCAAGAGATATTTGAGGATTATGGCACTGTTACGAATATTAAACTCCCTATCGATCGAGAAAAAGG
>JBCDHF010000202.1:0-8384 GCA_038750375.1 Cyanobacteria bacterium P01_H01_bin.15 | reverse complement strand
GATTTTCCAATGGTTTTGACGTAGCCCACCGTATTATTCGCCACCCGCAACCCAGACCGCAGCGGTCCATCGCAAAATACCAGACTCCCGTTCCCTTGCCAGCGTTCAATCACTTGCTTTTCCGCCTGAATCATCTGAGCCTGAACCAGGGTCATCGGTGACACGGGCGTATTCTCAGTGCCAGTCAAACAGGTCTCATAAGCTAAATTTTGAGCATTCCCTAAACGTAAGGGCTCCGGTTTCAGTTCCGCACCGGTTGCGATCGCGCGGTGAACTTGGAGTTCGACAAACTCGGCGCGGGGAATACTGCGGGTTAGCTGAACGGCACCCACCGCAAAGGTCGCGAATGCGCCATAAACCGGAGCTTGCGCTTTTTCACCCAGAAATCGAGCGTCCAATCGACGACGACCATCAACAAAGACCAGCTGATCGGGTATTTGCAGATTTTTCGGCGGCGGAATTGCCTGCCACTGGTCTAGCTCATATTCCACATCGAGATCGACAACCCCCGCCGTCTCAGTTTCCTCTTCAGTTTCAGCCGCCATGGCCGCTTCGTAGTCAATGGGCCAGGGATCTAAACGAATGCGGTGTTGCTGCCAAAAACTCATAGAAATTGCGCGATATTTAGCCCGTCTGACGCTAAATCCCCTAGATAAGTGCTCGTGAGCGATCACTTATCTAGGCTCAATAATCTCTGACTATCAATCAGCCAGAAACCTCAGTAATTGGTCATCTATTGCTGCAGGGAAGTTTCCGGACGATATTCGCATTCATAGCTACCGGGAATAAAATATTGGGTCGCAACGGTTTCGAGGGGCTTCACCTGACTACACGGAGGCCGCAGAAACTGACTCCAGGGAGCCCACATCAAACTTCGGGTCACATCTAAAATCGTTTTTAGCGGGGACTCTTTATTTCCAGGAATGCCTTTTTCGTTGACGATGTCCATCTCCAGCGCAATCCCCCGAGCTCCTAACAGAATCTTCGCCAGCCACTGAGCCCGAGGCAAATGACGAGCGGAGGTGATGAGCTGAACTTTTTTGACGCCCCAGCTTTTGAGAATCGGCACACTAAAGAAAAAGTTTTCAAAGGTTGAGTTGGCGCAAGTCTCTAGCCAAACATTCTGCATCGATGTCTGCATTTCCTGAAAAATCTGGACAATGCAAGGATCATCCGATCCTTTAGAAATCAGAATCGGAATTTCTGTTTGCCATTGGCGAAGTTCAGCGGCTCGCACTTCCCGGTAAATACCACCGCCCAAAACAAAAATGGCGTCAACCGGGTGATCGCGATTTTGAGCCACCATCCAACTTGTTTGGATGAGCCAACTGACCACTAGTGACAAAATACCAAGGAAAATCCACAGCCTGATACTGCGCCATGGCTGACGACGACGCTGCAAACGGCGATACAGGCTATTGGGTCCGCGTCTCACTGAGAGTCTCTAAATGGTTTTCAGCTTTCACTTCAAAACTAGTCTGAACTAGAATTCAGCATTCATGGGCGTACGCGGGAAAGGAATGACGTCTCGAATATTCGCCATACCCGTCATAAACTGCACAATGCGCTCAAAACCCAACCCAAACCCGGCATGAGGAACAGATCCGTAGCGACGTAGATCCAAATACCACCACAAATCCTCTTCCGGTACCTTTGCCTGCGCCATCCGCTCTAACAGCACATCCAAGCGCTCTTCTCGTTGCGATCCACCAATGAGTTCACCGACTTTTGGCACGAGCACATCCATGGCGGCAACAGTTTTCTGATCGTCGTTGAGGCGCATATAGAAAGCTTTGATTTCCACCGGGTAGTCCGTCAAAATCACGGGCTTTTTAAAGAGTTCTTCTGCTAAATAGCGTTCATGCTCGGACTGTAAATCAATACCCCAAGCAACGGGATACTCAAACTTACGATTACACTTTTCCAGGAGCTTAATGGCGTCAGTGTAAGTCAGACGCTCAAACTCATTGTTAATGATATTTTGAGCTGTTTCCAAAACAGATTTATCAATCCGCAAATTAAAAAATTCCAGATCCTCAGAACAACGCTCCAATACATATCGAAAAATATATTTGAGGAAAGATTCGGCTAAATCTTGATCGCCGACCAAGTCACAAAACGCCATTTCTGGCTCTACCATCCAAAACTCAGCCAAATGTCGAGAGGTGTTGGAATTCTCAGCGCGGAAGGTTGGTCCAAATGTGTAGACGTTTTGAAAAGCCATCGCCATGACTTCGGCTTCCAACTGACCACTCACCGTTAGATACGCCTGACGACCAAAAAAATCCTGACTAAAATCAATAGCTTGTGCATCTGTTCGAGATGGGGAATTCAGATCAAAGCTGGTGACCGTAAACAGTTCGCCGGCACCTTCACAATCGCTAGCGGTAATGATAGGCGTATGAATCCATAGAAAACCGCGCTCGCGGAAGAACTCATGAATCGCTTGAGCACAGGCGTTACGCACGCGAAACACGGCTCCTAAGGTGTTGGTTCGCGATCGCAGATGGCTAATGTCTCGCAGAAACTCAAAGGAGTGCCGCTTCTTTTGTAACGGATATGTTTCTTGATCGGACTGACCCCATACTTTGACACCTGACGCGTGCAGTTCAATGCGCTGCCCTTTACCAGGAGACTCATGCAGTAGACCCGTAACAGTTACAGAAGCCCCAGTGCCTAAAAGCTTGAGAGTTGCTTCATAATCAGGCATTTCGGGCTCAAGAACAACCTGCAAATTCGCCAAAGAAGACCCGTCATTGACCTCCATAAAGGCAAAGTTTTTCAGTGATCGCAGGGTACGCAACCAGCCTTGAATTGTTACCGTTTCTCCGGGCTGTCCCGATTTCAAAACCGCTGCTACTCTTTCTGCCATACCCTGCACTCTAAAAATTCAGACCGTTACTAGCTTACTGGCAGTCTTCTAATTTGCTAATACTGGTTGACCCGCTAACCATTCCCAGATTTGATCAAGCTGCTCTAGAGAAATCAGCCCGTATTGCCACAAAACCAAAGAAAGTTGATGAGGAGATCTCGCAGCGGAGCGAGCCGCCAAATCGATTGACTCACGAGAGAGTTCACACTGCTCGGTTAAAAAACCTTGAAATTCTTCAGACATAATCACCTCAACCGATCCTTGCCCCTCAAAACTGAGAGCGATTATTAATACCTTTAAGATTTGTTAACTATGTTGACACAATTATCAGGTCAGCGCATCCGAAAAGGGGGTCACCCAACAGCATGATTTTCAAGGCGCGCTTATGGCGACTCAAAATAAAGCAACCGCCACTTTTGTAAAGGAGTGATTACGTACCGGAACGCCCTGAAATTAAGCAACGCAGTATAACGATCCCCTCAGCAAGCTAGCAACAGCGACTGAATCAGCCGGCACAAGATTTCAGACACCAGCCCAAAACAACACCCAAGCCGCCAAACCGGACAATTTGCCAAAAGGGTTCACGCAGACTTTTCCAGCTAAACAAGCGACTTTCCAACGTTATTTCTAGACGCTCTAATTCTTGAACCAGATGCCCTAGCTCAGCTTTGAGTTCAGCGGTTTGGGGACTCTGCTCTAAAGTCTGCCGACGCTGTTGCAAGATCTGTTTTCGGATTTCTGCCTGCCGGACTTGCTCAAACCGTGATCGCAGAGCAGGCAGTTCTTTTTCCAGCTCAGCAAGACCTTGCTCAATTTCACGATAGTCATCTGTAGGCGTCGAGCGATTGGGCATTACGTAAACTAGGAGCAGCGACTAATTTTCAGAAATTATGACCCAGTCTACCCAATCCCCTGAGCAGACCCAGCAAACCGATACTTCGTTAGCCCTAGCCCAACAGCTAGCAGAGCAACTGCGGATTATGCCCAATGACTGGCATCGTCTCAAGGCCAATCGCCGAGCCCAAGCGCAGCAGCACGTGATCGCAGCCCTACTGTACTTAATAAAAAATAATTCTGATGAAGCCCTCGTTCAGCTCAAGCAGGCGGTGGGTTGGCTAGATCGCTCATTATCAGCGCCTCCTTGTCCCACTCATGGGCGGACAAAATCTCGCCATCAAGCGTCAGAAAGAGTTGAGAATTAATCGGGAGCGATCAGTTCAAAAATGCCCCAGATATAAAAAGAGCTAGCGTCTGGGGGCTAGCATCTTTAGAAATTAATTTGGCTGAGCAACTTAACGAATCTGAGGCTCGGAAGCGAGGAACGACCAGCGAGGAGCTTGTTTAGAAAGTTCGACTTGAGTCCCTTTGGCGTTCCAATGTACTCGGTCAAAGATAGCGTGTAGCAAGCAAAGACCCCGACCGTTTTCAGCTTCTGAAGGCGGCATCTGCTCTGCGTGGTTACAGGCGCAGCTATCCCGGGAGAAACCCTCCCCTTCATCGGAAATAATCCAAGTATATTCGCCGTTCGATTCAGAAAAATGAATCACAATAGCTTTGTCTGGATCGAGCTGATTACCGTGCTTGACGGCATTTACTAGCGCTTCTTGCAGACCTAAACGCAATTCCCCGTGCCAGCGCTCAGGAACATGAGAAAGTAGTAATTCTAAAACGGGGTAAAGATAAAGCGTGGAGTTAAAGCTCAAAACACTCCAAGTCCGGTTCCGATAAGGCATGGAAATAGCAATCACGCAGTATACCTCAGGCCTAGTCCAATAAACAGCATGCAAATAACAGAGAGAAACAAGAGTGAAGAGGATCTCAGGTTTCGAGTGAACGCCTGTTGCAAATTGGTAAAAAATTTCTTAAACGATGGCAGGAAGATAACCGAGAGGCTTTCAGGAATCCTGTAAACATAGTTTGTTACGGTTTTTCCGAGTTGACTTCTGAATATAGTTTACCACGAACATCTAAAAGCGCTTCAAAATAGCGGCACATTCGAGATGAGGGGTTTGGGGAAAAAAGTCGGCCGGTTTGACGTTCATCAATTGTAGAGAAGTCTGCTCGCATAAGTATTTCAAATCGCGAGCAAGCGTAGCCGGCTGACAGCTTATATAAATCAACATTTCCAGTGGATGACTAGCGATACATTCCAGTGTTTCGCGATCACAACCCTTACGAGGAGGATCAAGCAAAATCACTTCTGGTAGAACGGGTTGTCCCCGACACCAATCCGCTAATTTGCTGGTGATAAATGTCGCGTTATCAATTTGATTAATTTCGGTGTTGACTAGCGCCTGAGTCACAGACTGTTGTTGTACTTCGACACCAATGACTTGTTTAAAGCGATGGGCTAAAGGCAATGAAAATGTGCCAATGCCACAATAGGCATCCAGCAGCGTCTTATCTTGGCAGTCCGGTAGCTCAGCCGCAACGCTCTTCAACAACGCTTCCGCAACATCAGTGTTGACTTGAAAAAAAGTTTCTGGACGGAGACGAAAGGTTAAATCTGCAAAAATTTCTGTTAAAAAATCACGACCTGCGATCAGGTAAGCAGCATCACCAAAAATAACATTGCCGCGTTTAGGATTATGATTTAACAAAACTCCAACCAAGTCGGGGTAGCGTTCTAACCAAAGTTCCGCCTGTTCTGGCAGTCCTGGCAATTTAGGCACCGTGGAAATCAACGTTAACAGCATCTCACCAGTGCGTCGACCAATGCGTAACCCTAAATGACGTAATCGACCGCGATGTTCTTTTTCGTTGTAGATTGACCAGCCCTGCGCTTCAATATCTTTTTTAATGTCAGCCAGTAAGGGATTTAAACGGTGATCTTGAATGGGACATTGATTGAGATTAACAATCTGATGACTGCCCCGACGAAAATAGCCCGCTTTTACTTGACCTTGCTGATTCCGCGATAAGGGATAAGTGGCTTTATTACGATAAGCAAAAGAGTCACCCGTCAGCACCTCTGTGATCGCGTAAGATCCCGGCTCAAATCCACCTACTCGCTGTAGGGTCTGAATGAGCTGATTTTTTTTGGCAGCCTGTTGATAGCTATCTTCAATGTGCTGCCACTGACAACCGCCGCACTTATCGGCCACAATGCAGCGAGGTCGGCGGCGATGCTCAGAGGGATCGACAATTTCCTGTAATTTTGCTCGCGTAAAGCTGGGTTGAATGTGAGTTAGACGCACCCGTACGCGATCGCCCGTTACTGAATCAGAAATAAAAATCACGCGATTATCGTGACGGGCGACCCCATCCCCGCTGTGACTTAGATCCTCAATTTCCACTTCCAGAGTGGTTCCCTGTTGCCACAGTGTTTGCACGCGTCTCTTCCTGGTCAGAATAAAGTCCCTTTACGCTAACAGGTCTTCATCGTCTAAGCCTGGGCGGGGCAGCGGGAACAACTCCCGCTTGCTCAGTTGTCGCAACCAACAGCCGCCAATCACCGCAATAATCAAGCCCAGCCAGCCAGTCAAGGATTGCAACAGCAAGAATCCGCCGACTGAAAACATAGCTCCGAAAAGCAGAAAAATTGACGCAACCACCCGCAATCCGTCATGGGCAAAATTCTGTAAGGGCAAGACTTTGGTGCGCTCACGCTGACGCTGCCAGCCCCAACTCGGGGGTCTTACGAGTCGATAAAACTGATCCAAAGTTTCGTCGGATTCGGGCGGAGTCAAAAACATGACCACTAACCACACAACGGCAGTAAACAGGGAGATTGCAGTCAGCCTCACACCAAAGTCGGCAAACAGCTCAGAAAAACTGGGGACCAAACTAGTCAAAGCCCCGACTGTAAAACCCGCAACCATGGCAGCCAGCTCAGCCGCCGCATTGATACGCCACCAAAACCACCGCAAAATTAAGACCAAACCGGGACCCGTCCCAATAGCAATTACTAAACGAAAAACCGTCGTAATGTCCTTGGCAAAAAAAGCCGCGATCGCGCCTAAAACAGTCACCAAGACCGACATCAAACGACCTACATTCACTAATTCGCTTTGCGTAGCGTTGGGATGAATAAACCGGGAATAAAGATCATTCGTTAAATAAGAGGCGCCCCAGTTAATCAAGGTCGAAACCGTACTCATAAAGGCAGCGACTAGCGAGGCGACTGCGAGCCCAAGAAAAACCGGCGGTAAAAAATCAAGCATCAGTTTGGGGTAGCCCAGCTCGCGATCTTGTAAATCCGGATAGATGACGAGCGCGGCTAACGCAACTACAATCCAGGGCCAGGTGCGGATCAAGTAATTCAGGATATTAAAAAACCAAGCCGCTTTTTCCGCTTCTGCTTCAGTTTTAGCCGCTGCCAGACGCTGTACAAATTCACCGCCGCCATCACTCCGGCGAAACGACCACCATTGCACTAGCAAATAGGTCGCAAAAGTGGTTGCGGTGATTCCAGCCGCATCATTCCACTGAAACCCATCCCGACCGAAACTCAAGGGAATAAAGGTCAACACATCAAAGTCTGTCTGAGCCTGAACTTGGCTGACTAGTTCGCGCATGCCACCGACATTATTAACCGCAATGACAGCCACTAGCAACGCACCAAATAGCCCGAGAAAAAATTGAAAGAAGTCGGTGGCAACCACGCCCCATAACCCGGAAAAGCCAGCGTAGGCAAGCACCAAAATACTTACGCCGATCACGCTCCAGAGTTTAATATTCGGACCTGGGTCAACCCCTAAGCTTTGCCAGAGTTCTAAAGCATCAACGACCTTCACCATGGCTAACATCGCATAGCCAATACCAATGCAATTAATCGGCACGGCAAACAAAAACGCTTTGGTTCCCCGTAAAACAGCGGCGGGTTTACCGCCATAACGCATTTCCGTCAGTTCAGCGTCAGTCACAATTTGTGATCGCCGCCACATGCGGGCAAACACATAAATGAGGACCAAATGGGCGACGCCAAAACTCCACCATTCCCAGTTTCCGGCAATACCTCTAGAAGCCACAACACCACAGATATACAGCGGCGTATCGATGGAAAACGTGGTGGCTGCCATACTGGTTCCGGCTAACCACCAGGGTAAATTGCGACCAGAAACAAAAAAATCGACCAAGCTCTGTGATGCCCGCCGAGACAAATAGAGGCCCAGCAATAGCGTCAAGATGAGATAGATAAAAACAATCGCCCAATCGATTGATGTCATGGGAATTTCCTGAGGTGTGAGTGCGCTAACGATAGCCTACTCAGACGCCCAGACCCTCTTCCAGTTTCAGATGTAACGATTATTGTGATCGAAACAATCTTATAGCTTTCGCCAGATCGCTTAGGGCGCTTCTGATTTTGAGTTGCCTAATTTACAAGTATTCTGGCGCGTAACCACTATTTATAAAGGTGGCGGTTGCGAGAAGCTTCATTCCAACTCAATCTCACTAAGCAAGATCAAACAGAAGAATCTCAGCATCCCCATCGGCTTGAATCGTTAAAGAGGGAACATCAGAAATCGCTAAACCATCCCCAACAGCTAAAGGAGTCCCATTGACTCTAATC
>JBCDHF010000201.1:0-8464 GCA_038750375.1 Cyanobacteria bacterium P01_H01_bin.15 | reverse complement strand
TTTTTTAGAGACACAGAACACACTCCGCCCCCATCAAATACATTTCCCGCGACTCCCGAACCGGCGATCGGTTTTTGTCTCCGGGTCTGGTTCCGTAGCGAATCAGATTAATAATTTGCTGTCTGAAGCGGAAAGCATTTTTGAGGGACTGTTCAATCAAAACGATGATCTAGCGCTTGAGTCCCTCGACATTGAAGACCAAAATCGGCAGCTACTAGAACAAATCAACTCCGGGTTACAGCAACGCCTTGATTTTGAGAAAAACTATGCGCGGCAAGTCGAGCAACTTGCTCAGCAACAGCAGGATCTATTCGAGCAACAACGTCAGTTAGAGCGCGATCGGGTTCGTCAAATTCGGGAGATGAACGATCGCTATCAAGATTTAGAGGAAAAAGCCTTTGAATTGGGGGTCAATCTCGAACAAACCGCGATGGAGGTAGCCCAGTCCGGTAGAGACTTGACCGACGCGATCGCTTCCTTGGCAAATAGCGTTGCTGGGGCAGAAGTCACACCGGCCAATAATCGCCCGTCTGCGAATGCTTCCAGCGTTGAACAAAACCGTGCTAGAGCCGCGCAGCTAGGAGATGACGCGCTAGTCTTACGAACATTGGCATCTGAGGCAACCAACGAAGGGATCAACGGGAAGCTTGCTGTGCTGAACGTTATCCGGAATCGTCAGCAAGCCATTTCTCAGGGGTCAGCCACTTATGGAACAAATGGCGGAACCTCTATGCGGGACGTTATCTTAGCTCCCGGTGAGTTCCAACCGGTTGACGACGGGCGTCTATTCTCGGATTTCAGCCATGAGGTGATGCAGGAATCCCGGAAGGCTTTACAGCTTTTCCGAGATTATGGCGATCAAGTATTCAAGATGTATTTGCCGTCTGACGTTCACAATGCGGATGCCTTCAATGTACCGGGAACACCAGGGGCGGATAGTCGGATCACCAATAGAGCGAATCTAGGCGGTCACAGTTTCGGGTCTTTCCCCGCTACTGCTGGAATACCTTTGCTAGATGCTCGGATCGCTGAGATGCAGCAATCAACTCCGGTGGCTCCTCAGATTGATCACGCTGCTGAGCTAAATGAAGCGCGTCAAACTCGACTAAATAACGATCGGGAGTTGATGTTTGAGCGGGCAGCCGATCGCGCTCGATCATTGATTCAGAGTGCAGAATCACAACTTCAACAAATTGAAGATCGCAAACGAGATGTTGAGCGGATCAATCTGGATTCAAAAAATGAAATCAACGAGTTGGTCGATAGTGTCAGATTCCCTTACGAAACTTTAGGTAGTAACGTCCGGAGAGCGCAAGCGGATGTTATGCGAGAGTTTGACGGGATGCGCAGACAACGCGCTGATGAGCGGACACGTATTGAGCGAGAAATTGAAGGATTAGCCAGAACCCAAGCAGATCGGGAAAAAGCGATCCAGCAACATCGCTCTGATTTTGCACAGCTACAACAAATGGGAGCATCCCAGGAAGTCTTAAATGACTTACAGCGCACTATCGATATGTTGGAAGCGGCTAACCGTGCGGGGATTGACTATCTCAAGGTTGCACAAGAGCGATTAAAGCAAAATCGAAACGAGACAAGCTTACTTAATGAATTCGACACACAGGCCGCAGATCAAGCCGGACAAGACGTGTTAAATCAAGCGGCTCGTGAACGCGATCAGTTGCGGAGACAAACGGAAATCGATCGCTTAGATATGCAAGCTAATCGGATTGATTTACCGTTCTTTGAGGCTGATAGGTTCCTGGCACAAGCTGACATCGAAGCGGCAACGCTTGAATACGATCGCCAAATCGAAAGCTTAAATGAGTTGGCCGCTCAGTACGGCATTGTTGATACTGAGGTAAGGCGATTGTCTGAAGCCTATCGGCAAATTCGAGATATTCAGATCGCCAATGCTGCAATTGGACAAGACCCCATCCAAGACTTTTTAGCGGAAGGCGGAGGCGCTGCTATTGCGGATCAAATTACCCGGATTCCGGATGCTTTGCGGGAAGCTTCAAGCGTAATGGCGCTCTTTGGAGATGTGGGATTAGGCGTTTTAAATACTTTGACAAATGCAGCGTTAGATCTCACCGCGTCACTGGTTCAAGCCGTTTTACGGTCTATGATCTTGCGAGCGTTATCCGGTGGGACTGATCCTATTGCCGGGGCGGCTCGGGTGCCCAATTTCGCGTCTGGGTACTATGGCAATCCAACCGCGTTAGGGCTCGGTGTGCAAGCTGCCATGAGTCGTGAGGGTGACGGGGCGTTCCCCGCAGTAATCAACCGGAATGAAGTGGTTATGAGCGCGATGGGTGGACCGGTCTCTGACGCCAGCACTATTAAGCGCATGAAGAAATCGGGCACATGGAACCGCATTAAAGCTGCCTACAATAGCGGCATGAGTGCGATCGCTGTTCCTAATTTCCGCATGGGGTCATTCCGTGATTACGGGGCAACGATGAACGCCACCAACAACAATCAGCGCACGGAAACAACTTACATTGACAACTCGGTGAACAATACTTTTGAGCGCGGCGATCGGATGGGTCCGACTGGGCAAACTGACCGGCAAAAAGACAGCAAGCGATATAAGCAATCCTTGACGCGGGTGCGTTAAGTAGAATTTCCGTCACGCTTCGAAAATCCGGGGTCGGGATTTATCTGCGCTCCCTAAGATGCCGGGCACACATTATTTATGGACTCACGGGAATCTTCAAGCTTCTCTGACCTCAAGCTAAAGACCCGTAGAATCTTGATACGAATAATAGTTGACGTTGATTCTGCGTGGGGCAATGCTACCAAAAGCCTGCTGACTGTCATTAAAGGAAACCCTGAAGTTCTCAGATCTCCACGTAATATTTAAAGTCCCTAACGGATTTTCACGTCGACCCACCCCGTAAAGATCTTCTAAAGCCTCTCTTAACTTGGCCCCTTGCTTAAGATCTAGAAGCTGTAACCTAACATGGTAAAGACCGTTTGCATTGAAGTGATAGCAAGCGACGAAGTCGAAAGACCCAGTGCTGTAGGGGTTGCTATAGGGCGTATGTCCACTGCAATTATCGGGTGAGTTGGAAATCGGGACAGGCGAAGCCGCTTTCAGTTCGTCGACGCTCATCCCCCAAGTCGTAAATTGCCATCCAGCCTCTGAACTTTGTGCGATCGCGGGAATATTCGCGGGTCCAAAAAAAGAGCCAACCGAGAGAGCAAGGGCAAGTATGAGCTTTTTCATGGGGCGATCGCGAGCAACCCTTAAAGTATGCCCAAAGGCAGGGAGTGGGTAAACTCCGCTTGGATTTGCGCATTTCTGCGAGAATTGGATCTAGACCCTGACAGTAAGCTCTTTCTCGCTGGTCTTTTGGTCAAATAATTCTAGTTGGTCATATTTTTTCTTGCTTTCATTCTTCGAGATAAACTTTGCGCAAGCTTGAAAAAAGTTAGCGCGTTTTTTCTCAAACGACAATCCAGCAAGGGGAATTTTATTTGAGTTGACAGTAGCACCACCGCCTAATTGGTCGTTTGATATACCGACAATTCCAAAAGACAGGCGATCATAAAACTCACCGCTGAGCTTGATTGATTTCAGAATTACATCAGACCAAGCATGATCAATATTTATCCACTTAGCGATCGCTTCAAGTAGAGTTTCTAAGTCTTGCTCGATTTCTGGTGGTATTTCTCCGTCCTCTATTGCTTTTTTAAGCGTGTATGTCGAATTCCCCAGACCTTCAGATTTTAGATAATACTCGAAACATATCTGATTCTTGCCGAATGATGCAGAAATCATTTGGACGTTTACCCCAGTTCCGGCAGTTGCCACCAATTTCATATCTATATCTCTGTTGTGATCGCTTTTTCTGATTTTAGGATATCTTTTGTATAGCGATCATGAGAGAGATATGAAACAAGATTATTTGGATTTAGTTTTAAAAATGGAAGACGCTCAGCAGTTAAGCAAAAACTGCCCTGAGTTTTTGTCAGAGCAAAGTTATTACGAGGAGATAAACCCAGCAGAGTTGACAAAAAAAATCATTATTGGTCAGGTGAAAATTAGCCAACTAATTGATAAATTCCAGTTGGCGTATTGGAAATTTTGCGGGAGTGAAAAGCTCGCGACATTCCAGGCTTTAACGGCTTGGCTCCTATCTGCTCACACGGGGTCATCTTCTATCACCCTGGCTAAGTTTTTAATTGGATATACCCCGCACCCTATTTCCTGGCCCTTGGATGGGGCTGACTTTGGAAGGTGCGTAAGGCTTTTAAAAGAAGTTCCTCACAACCAAGCAAGGTTTGATGAACTTCCTTTAATGGGGATTGAGTGGGGGACGCTTCATTATCACTGGGAAACCTTAAAGCATTGTTACTACGAGCGCGATCCGGGGACTACTCACCCCGAACAACCTACCCCCAACACAGACCGGATGATTAGTGAGTTATTGGAAAGTATACAGGGGCATGGATCTCAATAATACGATTCAGGGGGGGTATAGCGCAGACAAGGCGATCGCAAAGCTTAGGGCGGTCTTTGCCATAAAATTAGGGTAGAAGATATTAATCAACTACCCTTATAGAAGTATAGTAAATGCTTTGATCCGCTGAATTAGAAGTCTAATGAAGTTTAGAATTCCAGAAGCAGTTATTAAATTGCATCAACAAACCAGCATTCATCTCCGCTAGAGGTGCTTGTGTTGCCCGTACCTCTCATAGTGACTGGGCCAACTCCATTTGTGGCACCCAGCCAGCCTCCTGTTCTTGAAGTCAGTACAACGGGATCTCCTGGATTGATGCGGCCATCCATAAACCTACCAGTGCCCCCATCAACCTTCGAAATCGTAAACATTTGATCACTATAGGTGTCAGAAATATTACGATCTGGAGAAACGTAGACATCTCCTCTCCCACCTACGGCACCCAATGTATAGCCCTTGCGTGTGCGTAGAAAAACATGGTCACCTGACATAAGGGGCAGCTTTCCTTCGAACTTTTCAATCCACCAAATTTGGTCACTCTCTGAAGGATTTGGATTAGGGTTTTCTGAAGGAGGGAGCATATATATCCCCTTGCCCCCTTCTAGGGAGCCCTCTACTGCACCAAAACCATTTATTGCTGATAGGTAGTGGTGATTTCGAGAGCGAACGAAATACATTTCATTATTAAAAAGTGGAAGTGTATAAGGCTTCCTTAACATAGTCTGGTAATAAAGAATTTCTTGATAGCGAGGGTCATAAGATACAAACTTATGTAGATACCTCACCGTTGATTGAGTGTCACCGTACTTGGGCTTGAGAGCACAATCATCCTCGTTCTCTGGGTCACTGCCAATGAGCCAACTATGAGATATCTGAGTATATGGTCCACCAATTATTCGGCCATTTTCATCCTCTGGCAGCTCCGAATAATACTTGCCCTTAGAATCTTTCCAGCTTACACTTCGTCCTATTTTACTCATTGCAATATCAAAGCAAAATGGATGAAGATGATTCTTAAGAAGCATCTTGATGCCTATGCCGCCATGATTTGGAAATCTCAAGAACTTAGCATTTATCTGCCAAGTTGACTCAAAGTAGCTATTATTCAGACCCACTGCATGATTAGCGGCAGCCTGTATAGGAGCTAAAAGATTTAGATATCTCAACATAGTTATGCTAGTTGAGACAGGATACTCCTCTGAATTGGCAATACGAGCAATTTCCCCAAACAAACTATTGCCATCATGCTGAAAAAGAACCAGCTGATCTCGTCCCATTTTGGAGAAAGAGTCGAATTGAGTTAACTGTGCATCCAGCCTTCCTGCCAATTCATCTTCTCTGATCATGAACATTGAATCTAATATTTCAGCTTTAGCTGAAACAATAAGATTAGCAATGTTCTCCAGACGAGCAATCATCGCTTGGTTCGAGCGATAGCTCAAATACGCGGATACGAGTGAGAACCCATTTTTCGCTAAGAAAGCTTTGATCTCGCATCTATTATTATAGATTATCTCTAAGAGCGATTCCTCATTTTTATCTACCATTAAGTGTCCTCCTCAAAGCAGTTCTAAGTAGCTTTACGGGGATTGTAGACAATAACTTCCGTTTCTCCTCGTAGGTGGGACAATTCATCGATTGCCCCGCGCATACTGGCTTTTGTGTCTAGGAATACATTTGGGGGTGCCTGGCTTGATTATTTCTGCAAGCAATACTCGCCCCTTCCCCCTCAAGCGAGCCCATTAACCTCTCTCTTTGGTTTAGCTGGCAGTATCCCTGGCTCTCAGTAATAGTACCGGGGAAGCGGATGCCATCCGGGGAGTAATCTTGTTAGAACAGCTCTTAAAGCCATTGCGCAAAGCGATAGATTTTCTCCACAAGTAAAGAGGAAATATGACGATAAAAACTGCGACTAAAACGATCGCTATAGCGCGATCGCAGATTATGAATGGTGCAATCTGGAGACATGCGCAATGTGTTCCGGGGTCTTATTACGATTGCGCCCAGTTTTTATATTGGCTAGGCACTGAGGCCGGATTCAAGTTGGAGCCATTGCCACGCTATGAAAAAACAAATAACTATCACGCGATCATTGAATATCTTAATCACCATTTTCAGCAATTGTTCCGTCGTCCCGTTGGAGGATTTGATCCGGAATGGTTGCGATCGCAACTGAAACCCGGAGACATTTTAGTGATGGGATATGGGCATGTAGGCATTGTTGGCGATGGGGGAGAAGATATCAGCTTTATTCACTGTTGTAGCGATCAAGGTAAATTAATTGAAGGCAGCATAGATTCAGATAGACTTAAAGCTGTATATGCTGTTTACGCTCCAAGTTATGCCGACTCATCACCAGCGATCGAACGCTCAACGCAGAATTGAATCAAAACTTATACTCGTGATCTAGATGGCAGCGATCGCCATATCCACAGGAATTAGCTTGGCTCTTAGTGGGCTGAGCTTGTTGTTTAGCCCGTCTCCGCCATCACAAGAGTTAGAGGATCGGGGTGAGTTACCGAATAGCGGATTTACAGCGATTCCGCTTATCTACGGGAAATATCCGTTAACTCCAACTTGGATCGCTCCTGATCAAAACGACATCGCGTTTAGGGTTGAGTCGGGAGATTCCGGGGGGAAGGGTCGGCCAAGCGCCCCGACTCAAGATGTTGTAGTGATTCGCGTTGCACAGGGATTGTTAGGAGTCGGAGAACTTAACTTACTCAGGGTATGGTTCCAGGGCGAATTAGTTTACAACGTCGATACCGGCGCCGATGCTGATACTCTGCAAGCTTCATCAGACTATTTTGATAGTTACCTGGCCTTTGCGCCGGGGGACGCTTCACAACAGCCTTGGTCAAAGCTCACGGATGCTTATGGCATCGGTGCGGTTCCCGCTCATCGCGGTTTGTCTTGGATCGGATTATCAGAGCTTCCATGCAATACCGAGGATCAACCCTACGGGCGTAGATTGCCCCAAACGAGGGTTTTAGCAGAGCGTTCCAATGTATCAACCCAGCTATCAGCGGTAGTTCTCGATCTTTGCCAGCAAGCCGGTTTAACCCCGTCACAAGTGGACGTAACGGAACTAACCGGAATTTCGATTAAGGGAGCATTTAGCCCCCAAAACGGGGAAGCCATCAACGAAATCATCAAATCGTTAGGGTTGGCGTATTTCTTCTATCCGGTGGAGCTGCCCAATGGGGTGATCGCTTTCAGGAAGCTCGATCGCGGTGCTGAGGATGTAATCGTTATTCCTGCCGATGATTTGCGGGCTAGCACGTCTCCCGGTGGAGATGAGGTGCTGTTTGAACTCATCCGGAAAAGTCCGTTTGATCTTCCCCGGCAAACAACCCTTAGATATGTTGACCCCAATCTTGAATATGAAGATGCGGAAGTAGTCAGCAACCTTTCAGTAGTGGGGCGATCGCAGGATGGAGAGAATCTAAATCTCTCCGGCCTGGTGCTCGACGAGAACGAAGCGGAAGAGATAGTTAACCGCGTTCAAGAGCAAGCGGAGTTACGCGGTGATAAGGTCCGTTTCTCGGTTCCGATTTCATATCTTGCAGTGGAAAGCGGGGGAGAGATCACCGGTATTCTCGAAGGGTCGATTGTCCAGCTCCCAAACCTTGAATATCAAGTACAGGTGACAAGTCGGGAATTAGGAGAGGATGGGATTATTACCTGTGAAGCGGATCGCTATGACCGATCCAGCGTGAACATTACTTTCAACGAAACTTTAAGCGATCGCAACAACCCCGCTATTGCTAATCCGTTGGCGAATGGTGGGGCTTCCTTATTCCTGGTAGAAACGAATCTAGCAAGCGATGCGGATAATGAGGGCATTTATGCCTTCAGTACACAGGGCAATGCTGAACTGTTTGTCAGTCGTAATGGTGGGGCTAACTTTGATTTTGCAGGGAGGTTTAACGGCCCCAGCGCCACAGGATTGATCACCGGTCCCCCATTACCCATATTGAGGGATTCTGGCATCC
>JBCDHF010000200.1:0-8505 GCA_038750375.1 Cyanobacteria bacterium P01_H01_bin.15 | reverse complement strand
TCAAGGTCGGGTCTAGCTAATGCGATCGCACCATAGGAATTGAACGGCAAAACCAAATCGGGCAAGTAAATACCTAAATCTTCGAGAATCTCACCGTAGATCGGTTCTTCATCACCGCGAATCAGAACCTCTAAAGGAATCGAGCGATATTCATCCGTCCCCGGATCGATGAAGCCATCATCCGGTCCTGGTGGGTCGCCAGACTGAACGGCAAACTCTTCCGTGATAAACATATTGAGCCCGTCATAAAAGCCCCGCTGCACCAAATCCAGAAAATTACCGGCGTTTACGGGCGCGCTGTAGCCGTCTAGCACAACGGTTAAGTCCCCCTTGTTGGTTTCCATCAAGATCGTGGCTCGACCTTTCAGTTGAGGCAGGTTTGCATATTCTGCGGGCACCTCAAACGGAAACTCAGTGACCATCATTTCCTCAAGCTCGGTCAGATGATTGAGCACTTCCCGCCGCTTGAGCCAGATATTCGCCCGATCCTTGGTCTTCGCAAACTCGCGCATCTCCTCGACATCCGCCGCCATATCCTCAATTAGGAGGCTCGCTTCTGGTTGCAGTTCTTCGGGAACCGTCGCTAGCATCTTGTCTCGCTTGACCGTGATCTGTAGATTGGCGTTTTTCAGATTGGCCTTGACCGGACTCCAGCGCTTACTGCGGAGATAGCGGGAGAGCCCCTCAATGTCTTCTTGAAACTTTCTGACGGTGGGATTTTCAAAGGGTAGAGCGTAACGGAGCAGCGAAGTGGGGTCCGTAATGGCATCACCTTGGGCTAACGCGATCGCAGGTTGATTGCTAACTTGCCACCAAACACCGCTAAATCCGACTGAAAGCATACAGATGAAAAACGCCAGCAAAGTGCTACGTCGTAGCCGCTGTCCCCAGCGAGATTGGGTCAAGTTATTAAGGCTTCGCATTACAAATACTGATCGAAATAGTTCAATGTTTTAAGAATTGAGTATTGCTCAGGTCAGGAGAACGAAAGTATTACCAAATCAAGAATTTTGCTGGTTTTCGCCTTCTGGTATGACGTCACTACTTTGAAGAAAGTAGTGATCGCAAAATTGAGCTCTTTTTACCCTACCATCGCCCTTGGTCCCGAATCATAGCCGTCAATAAGTTAAGGGAATCCGAGTAAGGTGGTTCAGAAATTCAAAATTGAGTCAGAATACTGGGTAAATTTATAGCCTTCGTCAGATTGCTCGGGACAAGTCGGATTTTGAGTTGTCTGCTTTAAAAGCGTTCTGGCATGCAACCACTCCCTGACAAAGGTGGCGGTTGCTATCTGCACACGTTCTTGTCGGCTTACCCCCGAATGCCTCCATGTTGACCGAGTTTCAAACCCGCAAGCTGCTCAAGCTTTTCAGTATGTACGATGCCGACCATGACGGCTTCTTGGTCAAAAAGGATTTTAGTGATATTGCCAAAAAGCTTGCTAATCTCCGGAACTGGGGTCTGCGTTCGCCTCGCTACTTAGCCATTGATAGCCAATTGACCCAGAATTGGAAGTGCTTGGAAGGGGAAGCGGACACAGACGGCGATCATCGGGTGTCCATTGACGAATGGCTGGCTTTTTACGACTCTGTTTTGAGTGATCCGCAGAAGTATGAGCAACGGGTCAAGAAGTTGATGGATCTGGTGTTTGAAGTGTTTGATACGGATGGTGACGGGCTAATTTCTAAATCTGAGTGGTCTAACCTATTGGTTGTCTATAACGTTTGTGCCGTTTACGGCGAACGCAGTTTCGATGCCCTAGACACCAATCATGATGGCTATTTGAATCAGACCGAAATGCTGAGCTTGCTCGAAGATTTTTATTACAGTGAAGACCCCCAAAATCCGGCTAATTCCATGTTCGGTCCTTACTAAGCCGGACATTTTGATGGATTGCTCGCTTTAACGCTCTTGAATTAAGCAATTCAGCGTTTGAGATGGCCTCTCGCCGATTTGGAGAACTAGTCAAAATTCGTAAAGCGAGGGAATGGCGTGTCGTCAATGACACGATTGGGATCGGTAAACGGCTCAGCATCCCCTGACCAGTTGAAATCGCTGATGCGCAGATTGATCGCGCCTAACAATTTGACGGGGTTATAGCGCACTTCAATTTGATAAGCGCGGCGGCTGTATTCCAAAAAGAAGTCGGTACTAATTCCTTCGTCTTCGGTTAAGGAATAAGACGCCTGAACCCGGGCTCGAAAAGGACCATACAGTTGTTGGGATGCGCCGAGCGTCAGGACTTGCAGATCTTCAAAACGGTCGAACCGAAAAGGCGATTCAGAGCCGCGAATCCCTTGTCGAAAGCCGATATTGAAGGCGGTATAGTCAAACCAAGGACGGGCAAAATTCCCAAATTGAGCGGTCAGGGCGGCAGCGGCGGTGAGCACCGGCTGGCTGTCACCGTTGCTGTATTGACCATATATGCCCGCTAATCGAGTCTGAATGATTATGTTAGGTCGAATTGGTCGCGGAGAATACCGAAAGGCCGCATCTGGCGTCAGCGGGGCGAGGTCGCCTGTCCACACTACAAACGGGCGAGTGAGTTCTGCGGCAACCTGATAGCGGGTTAGATTGACATCGTCTGTAAATGTACCGACTGGCAAGAGGTCTCGTCTATCCGTCTCTGCCTCAATATTTTCAAGGGCGGCTTGATAGCGCAACCTGATACCCGTTTTGCCGAGGGTCCTTTGGGGCGAAACAAGTGTCAGACCAATACTTTGTTCAATTCGTCTGAATCCGAGGGAACCATTGAACACACGTTCGCGAAAGACGTAGGCTAGATCCAGCCGGTGAGGGGCATTCAAGTTCCCAATCTTTTGGCTTAAACGGATGTCTGCTTCTAAGTTGTCGTCAATTTTGTCCAGGTCCAAACTCGTTAAATCGGCTGCGACTGTGAAATCAGTACGTTGAGCGACTTGATAAAGTAAATCTGTGCGCAGACCAAAACTATCCAGCCCCACAACTTGACCCGTTTCAATATCGTCATCTTCTTCAATCAAGCCAGGAAACAAGGCTCGCTGCACAAAATATTGCGGGGTAATGAGAATGTTAGCCCGAGGGGTTTGAGCGACAGGGAAGGCTCGCTCGATATATAAACCGCCCCGATCTTCACCGTCAAAATTTAGTTGAAACAGGGGTGTGCGGTCATCTCGTTGATCAAGCAAGAAGCGATTGCGGAATGTGGGAATCGCAAGGCCATCATCAAACACTAAGCGGCTGTTAGTGGTGACAATTTCCGAGACTAGCGGAGAGAGCTGACGGAATTGAGCCGTATCGGCCCGTAATTCAAATTCAGGCGGTGAGAAGGGATCGTTGGTTAGGCGTACATTGCGGGCTCGCCAGCCGTCCTGATCAAATTCAACATAGTCTGCGGCAAACCGAATTCGATTAATTTGTCCAGTAGTACCGAACTCCGGACTTTCGATTGAGCGATCTTCTTCTTCGGTGGTGTCGGGAGAGCTGGCTAAGCGGAGAAGTTGAATATTTCCAATCTGGGTGGAAAATCCCTCTCCTGCCTGCACGTTTGTCTGGGGGACACGGCGAACGGCAACGCTGGGGGTTGTCGGCTCGAAGAGCTCAGCGCTTGAGGCTGTTTCTGTTTCCGGCCCTGCACGCAAGAACGAGCCGCTCGCATCGAGGACCCGACCTTGGTCTTGGAAGAAAAAGTATTCAAAGCGTTCGCCGCGCAGTACTTGCTGATTAGGGCGGCGGAGTACGACTTGCCCCTCACCGAGAGCCAAGCGATCGCGGAGATTTATATTGACTTGATCGGCAATCAATACGCCATTGGCAAATCGAATGACGACGTTACCGGTTGCTGTAACGACCTCACTGGCCTGGTCATAGCTTTGAGTGTCAGCCGTAATTTCAATCACGGAGGCCGGCTCAATGGGAATGGTTATCGGTGGCGGAGACGCTGTCGTTTCACCGGCTTCGGGCGCAGTTTCAATGAGCGTTTCTGGTGCTGTCGGGCTCGGAAGGATTGTGTCTTCGGGGATTGGGGCTGTTGGCAAGCTGCCCGCGCTATCGGGAACGGCATCAATTAATATTTCGGTCGTGCCCTCTGCCGGGAGTGGAACGGAGGGAAACTCAACCGAGTTTTGAGGAATGGCTTCAATTGCTGACGCCGGAATCTCTGCAGGCAATTCCTCGGTAACCGTTTCAGAGTCTACGTCTTCAAGAAATTCTGATGTGCGCTCATCAGTAAGTTGATAGGTTTCGGTCTCATTGGTTGTGCGATCGCGAATGCGGAGATCGAGTTTTGCGATCGCAGACTCTGTTAAGCTACCAGTCGCCAAGCCCTGGCCCGGGGCATTAATGGGAGATTGAATCAAACTATCGACCTTGGTCGCCGACTCCAAAATTTCAGCGGCAGTGAGCGGCGGACCCTCGGCGAGGAGAATTGCGGGGGAGTGGTCAGTGACGGACGGCGTCTGGTCTTGGTGATGAACCTCTGTCGGGGGCTGAAGTGCCAGCACCTGTGCCGGCGGTAAGGGCATCAATAAAGCTTCAAGCATCTTCAGCGTGAGGTCACGACAAAAATTGAGATTTAAGTTTAGCGTGGCGTCGACAAGGTTCCCCGCGAGGAAACCCTTGCAGAGACAGGGTGAATGGTTTCTGATAACCGTCAGGGAAACCCGGTAGACAGGCCCAAAAAATAGGGATGGTTTGCAGCGCCATCCCCAAATGAATCAAAATACTTGGCGGTAAAAAATTAGTCGTAATCTTTCCGACCAGGGTTCCGTGACGGGTCGCTGGAAAGAAAGCCAAAAATAAAGAGTAAGACAAAAAAGGCAACGACAATATTTACAACAATTTTGAGGGTCATCATGGCGGTTTGCAGTCTCCTACGGCAAAGATATGGACAAATTTTTATAGTTGCTTAACTTATCATACCGGACTGAGGCAGAGTAAGCGAAATGGAGTCAGCCAAGGCAACGGTTGATCAGTTGCCGCTTTGCCTGACTCGTTCAGTACACTCAATAATTCTCTTGAGTTTAGCTGCCAAGGGTTTTCTTCCCCGATCACGCCTACAAAAAAGTAGCCATTCTTTGACATCGCTTACAACTAGCTTCGACAATGCGAGTTCATCTCAATGACGAAATTTTGATTATCGAGCAAGCTGATTTACCTGTTTTTCGGAAAGGGGGCTCGGTTGTCCGTAACAGCTATTTTTGGGCCTTACGCTCTATTGCCTGCTTTGCACCCCGCCAAGGGGATTGGGAATTTGATGCGATCGTCTGGGTAGCCTTGGCTCGCCTGCTGAGCGCCTTCCAAACCTCCGGCTATCTCAAAACCTCAGAAACCATGCTGGAATTTCCGGTCCAGGAAACGATTCCAGAATGCTTGCGAGACGTTTCAACTTGGCAGTAATCCAAAAAACACAGTCCGCCGCCTAATTTTCTAGCCCTTGCAGCAATTATCATTAGTGATCGCAAAAAGTCAGGAAGCCGTTTATTTTCTTCGGCTCTCCGGAAATCATGATTGCCGTTCTCGATACCGATGCCCAATAGGACTAGGCTGAATTCCACGCTCGCCTGCTGCCATGCTACGATTTTGCCGATGTAACAGCCGCTACCTTCATAAAATTGGACGATTCAAAATCGGAAATATTCTAAGGAGTCTGGCAAAGGGCGCCTATCACAATACTTTTATTTTTTATAGGTCAACATGTATGAAAGTCTGTATTTTAGCTGGAGGACTCGGAACAAGATTGGCCGAGGAAACAAGTGAAAAGCCAAAGCCGATGGTAGAAATCGGAGGCTATCCCATTCTTTGGCACATCATGAGGCATTATGCGCATCATGATTTCAAGGAATTTATCATTGCCCTTGGTTATAAAGGAGCCATCGTAAAAAAATACATGCTTGATTACTGCTCTCTAAACAGTAATTTGACCATTGACTTACGAAATGGCGAAATTAAAAAGCATGGAGACTTCACACCAGACTGGAAAGTCAATTTGATTGACACAGGCCTGTATACCAACACAGGGGGACGAATCAAACGCCTGGCGCCTTATATCGGCAATGAAACATTTATGCTGACTTGGGGAGACGGGGTCTCAGATCTAGACCTACATGATTTGCTGGCATTTCACCGGTCCCACGGCAAACTTGCTACTTTAACAGCTGTTCATCCGCCAGCGCGATTTGGGCATTTAAACCTTAACGGGGAGCAAATTGTAGAATTTACTGAAAAACCCCAAACGCTAGAAGGCTGGATAAACGGCGCCTTTTTTGTGTTAGAACCTGACATTTTCAACTACATTGCCGATGATGAAACGCAATGGGAGAAGGGTCCCCTCGAACAGCTTGCCAGGGATGGTCAATTGATGGCATATAAATACACCGGCTTTTGGCAATGTATGGACACCCTTAGAGATAAAAGACGTTTAGAAGCAATGTGGTCCAGCGGCAACGCTCCTTGGAAAACTTGGGACGATTAATTATGCGGGTTTTCGTTACTGGTCACAAAGGCTATATCGGGACCGTCTTAGTTCCTTTGCTGCTCGCCGACGGGCATGAGGTCGCTGGTTTAGACACTGACTTTTATGCGAACAGTACCTTTGGCTCCGATTTTCAACCCATTCCCGAGCTGAAAAAAGATATTCGCGATATTGAACTGAATGACCTCGAAGGGTTTGAAGCCGTGATGCACCTAGCCGGCCTGTCCAACGATCCTCTTGGCAATCTCAATCCCAAGCTAACTGCAGAAATCAACTATTTTGCATCGGTTAAGCTAGCCCAACTCGCCAAACAAGCAGGCGTACATCGCTATATTTTTTCGTCTTCTTGCAGTAACTATGGTGCTGGGGGTGAAGACTGGCTAACTGAAGAGTCAGCGTTTAATCCAGTGACGCCTTATGGAGAATCGAAAGTGCGCACTGAGCTAGACGTGATGAAGTTAGCAGACGACAACTTTAGTCCAACTTTTTTGCGTAACGCTACTGCCTTTGGGGTATCGCCTCGTTTGCGGTTTGACTTAGTGCTCAACAATTTAACCGCTTGGGCATTCACCACGGGGCGAGTCTATATCAAAAGTGACGGCAGCCCGTGGCGACCGATTGTGCATATCGAAGACATTTCGCGCGCGTTTATTGCCGTGCTAGAAGCGCCGAGAACCTTGGTTCATAACCAAGCGTTCAACGTCGGTCGGAATGAAGATAATTATCAAATCCGAGAGATTGCTGATATTGTTCAAGACCTTGTTCCCGACTGTCAGATTGAATATGCTAAAAATGCAGGACCTGACAAGCGCTGCTATCGTGTGGATTGCAGCAAGATTGCTAGCGTCTTGCCTCAGTTTCAGCCTCAGTGGAACGCTAGAAAAGGGGTCGAAGAGCTTTATCAGGCTTATCAATCTGTGGGGCTGACCCTCAAAGAGTTTGAAGGGGATAAATATCAGCGCATTGCTCATATTAAGGCGCTGTTGCAGACTGGTAAGCTTAATCAACAATTGCGATGGGTTGCCTGAAATGACACCTTTCCTAATCCGATTTAGCCAGAGGTAAGGAAAAATGAGCAAACTCTGCTGTTACTCCTGTCAAAGCAGTCAACTTAAGCCGATTATTTCTTTTGGTCGCACCACGTTGGCGGATGCTTTATTGACTAAAGAGCAGCTTGACCAGCCTGAATATCGAGCAAATTTAGAGTTAGTATTTTGCGAAGAATGCTCCTTGGTTCAAATCACTGAAAGCGTTCCGCCAGAAATCCTTTTTTGTCAAGATTATCCCTACTACTCATCGGTCTCTCCCAGTTTGTTAGCCCACTTTCGACAAAGTGCTGAGTCGATCATTTGCGATCGCAAATTAACTTCAAACAGTCTTGTGATCGAAGCGGCTAGTAACGATGGCTATATGCTCAAAAATTTCTGTGAAAAGGGTATTTCTGTTTTAGGGATTGATCCGGCTGAAGGTCCAGCTAAAGTCGCCCAGCAGAAAGGAATCCCGACCCGATGTACTTTTTTCGGTCGAGAGTTAGCCCAGCGGCTAAAAACCGAGGGCTATGAAGCGGATGTTTTTTTGGCTAATAATGTACTCGCTCACGTTCCCGATCTTAACGGCTTTGTGAGCAGTATCGCTATGCTACTCAAAGATCAGGGCGTTGCCGTTATCGAGGTTCCTTACTTAGTTAACCTAATTGAGCATTGTGAGTTTGACACAATCTACCATCAGCACCTCTGTTATTTTTCTGTGACTGCATTAGATCGCTTGTTTAGACGACATAACTTGTTTCTCAATGCGATCCAAAAGCTTTCAATTCATGGCGGTTCATTGCGTCTGTTTGTTGAACCCAATGAAGCAGTAAAGTCTTCCGTCACGGAACTGTTGACCCAAGAAAACCGAATCCACGTTGACTCATTCGACTACTACCTAAACTTTGCCAATAGGGTCAACAAGATTAGGACCACACTCCTTGAGATTTTAAAAGGCCTAAAAACCCAAGGAAAGCAAATTGTCGGCTACGGGGCAGCGGCAAAAGCGACAACCTTGCTCAGCTA
>JBCDHF010000199.1:0-8526 GCA_038750375.1 Cyanobacteria bacterium P01_H01_bin.15 | reverse complement strand
GCAAAATATCAGAGCCTTCTGAGCAATCATGGCTTTCTGCGTGTTTGTTGGCTGCTTTTATCGTTTTCGCCAGATCGCTTAGAACATTTCTAACTTTGAGTTGCCTAATTTTTAGAGCGTTCTGGCACGGAGCTTCCACCTACGAATGTGCAGACTGCGGAACCATAAAAAATGGGGAATTGAGGCGGCTGTTATTACCAACTAACGCTTGAAACGTTGCGGTGAAATAACCTCCACACATTCCCCAAACTTAGACTGAATTCAAAAGCAAATAGTCTTCTCGGTCTATCAGACCTTAGCTTGCGCGTTTATACGCTTCATCCAAAACTTCCGATAAAGTCGGGTGTGTGTGAATGTTAAACGCTAATTTATGGACCGACTGCCGATTTGCGATCGCATTTGCCGCTTCTTGGATCAAATCCGAGGCATGGATACCGATTATGTGAACCCCTAACAGTTCGCCCGTGTCCTCACGGAAGATAATTTTGGCTAACCCGTCGGTCTCCTTTTCTGCGAGCGCTTTGGAGTTGCCCTTGAAGTAAGTTTTGACGCTTTTTACCTTGTACCCGCCGGATTCAGCTTCTTCTTTGGCCTGGGTTTCCGTCAATCCCACATAGCTAATTTCAGGATGAGTGAACGCCGCGGCAGGAATAGCGCGGTAGTCCATAAACTTCTCCCGACCGCAGATGTTTTCTACGGCTGTAATGCCTTGTCCGGAAGCCGCGTGAGCCAACATCATCTTGCCGGTCGCGTCGCCCAAAGCCCAAAGATGAGGGACCGGCTCACCATCCCGTAAAACGGCCAAGCGGTCGTCTACCGGAATAAACCCGCGACGATCCGTTTCCACGCCGACGGTTTCTAAACCCATATCCTTGGTATCCGGAATCCGACCGGTTGCCACTAAACACGCATCCACTTCCAGCACTTCAACCACTTCCTTTGTTTTCATGTCAGCCAGTTCAATGGTTACGGGAGAACCAGGCTTGACCGTCTTGGCAATGGTGCTGGAACGCGTCTCAATATCACGAGGTCCAATTAGTACTCGTTCGGCGATCTTGGCAATCTCGCGGTCGAAACCAGGCATCAACACATCCAGCGCTTCGATCATGGTGACTTCACAACCCAGGGCGGTGTAGACATCCGAAAACTCCAGCCCAATGTAGCCACTGCCGATAATGGCGATCCAATCCGGTAGATCCGCTAGGCGCACCGCATCGTCGCTAGTAAATACCGTTTTGCCATCGACTTCAATACCAGGAGGGACAAAAGGCACCGACCCCGGACAGAGCATGATGTCTTTCCCGGTGAAAGTTTTTTCACCGCTGTCGGTTTGCACCGAGATTTTTTGCTGACCGGCTAACTTGGCCCGACCCTGGATAATGTCGACGTTCAGGCGCTTCAGGCTATTAGTCAAATCGCCCCGAATCTTATCCACTAAATCCAACGCATGGTCTGCGATCGCTTGACGATCAAAACCAACACTGCCGACTTGGATCCCCATAGAGCCCAGGTGGGCCTGATCCCGCAATTCCCGGACCTTGCCACTGGCGGCCAGCAGCGCTTTAGACGGAATGCAGCCTCGATTAACGCAGGTGCCACCCATATCTCGAACTTCTACAATTGCCGTCTTTAAGCCACATTTCACGGCATGAAGCGCCGCCCCGTGACCGCCGACACCGGCCCCTACAATAATCAAGTCGTAATCGAACATTGCCTCTCGTTTTCCGTCACTGCAAGGTTTATAGCAATCGCCACTTTAATTACTGGGTGATTGCATGCCAGAACGTTTTGAAATTAGGCGACTCAGCATTAGAGACAGCCTAAGTGTTCTAGCGAAAGCTTTATTTCCAACCTCCTACTCTATCACTGCCCTGAGTTGATGGTTCGCTGTCGCTGCGCTTCGAAGAGTAAAATTGCACCCGCGATCGCAACATTCAAAGATTCGACTTGCCCTGCCAAGGGAATCCGCACCGAATCCGTGACTAACTCACTAATCTCTGCCGACAATCCGCCACCTTCATTGCCCAGCACAAACAAAGTTGGTTGAGTCAGATCTGCGTCCCAATAAATGCGTTCCCCATCCATGCGCGTCCCCAGCACCTGAATTCCCTGGGTTTGCGCGTCTGCGATCGCAGCGGGTAAATCAACATTCGCGGCTATCGGCACCCGGAAGCATTCGCCGGCAGACGCTCGCATCACTTTTGGGCTATTGAGATCCGCACAATTTTCACTCAACCAAACTTGGCTTTCGGTTGCTCTCGCCGTGCGCAATAAAGTGCCCACATTGCCGGGATCTTGAATTCGCTCTAACGCGATCCCTAAGTTGAAGTCTGAGCAGAAAACATCACCCACAATTGGCGGCGCGATCGCAATAACTCCATCCGGGGTCTTGGTCGAAGCAATGCTAGCTAAAACGGGCTCAGAAACTAAAACCCGCTTAATCTCAGCTTGGATAAAATCTCGCAGCAACGCATCATGAGTACTTTGCCAGGCTTCCGTGAAACAGATCAGTTCACAAGGAACCCCACTTTGCGCTGCCACTTCTAATAAATGAGTTCCCTCAATGAGGCAAACACCTTGCTCTTGCCGAGCTTTCCGTCGTTGAAGCTGCCGCAAGCGCTTGACCAACGGGTTTTGCAAACTGGTGATCATCCGGCTCAAAGAAGTTCGCCAATGAGCAATCGCCCTCTCGGCCTGATTCAAACATAGATGCGGAACCCGGGACTTGAACCCGGAAGTCCAAAGGACACTAGTACCTGAAACTAGCGCGTCTACCAATTCCGCCAGTTCCGCATGCGTTGAAGTAACGCGATTAACTAATGTGACTCAAAAATTTTTTCTCGTCAAGTTTTAGCGGGCGTCTGTCGTAAACAGACCCTTAGAACTGAAAAAAACATTAGTAAATCTTGAAAAAACGGCTAAAATCTTACCAAATCTTAAATAAATGACAGAGCTTGCCAATCGAACTCAGCCCTTGCGCCCTTCTTCTGATATGACATCCAGTACTTTCGTGACTCCTGAACAGCAATACCTACGCATTGTGGGTCCAGCCAAACTAAAAGGACATTTACCAGTGAGCGGGGCCAAAAATTCAGCATTGGTGGTCTTGGCTGGCACGATTTTGGCTTCTGGGGTTTGTCAGATTCGGAATTTACCAAATTTGGCTGACATCAATCGGATGAACAGACTGTTGGCCTCGTTGGGTCTCAAGCTGACTGAGTGCTCTGAGGGTATTGAGATCGATGCTACCCATGTTGGCACTTCCGAAGCGCCATACGATTTAGTCTCTCGCATGCGGGCCAGCTTTTTTGTCATTGGTCCATTAGTCGCTCGTCTCGGACAAGCGAGGATTCCTTTGCCGGGAGGTTGTGCGATTGGAGCGCGCCCGGTTGATCTTCATGTGCGTGGTTTGCAAGCTATGGGCGCAGATGTCCACATTGAGCATGGAGTCGTGGATGTCAAAGTAAATCGCAACGGCGGTCGTCTACAAGGCGCAAAGATTTATCTGGATTATCCCAGCGTAGGCGCGACAGAAACCATCATGATGGCGGCGACTCTCGCAGATGGTGAAACCATTATTGAAAATGCCGCTCAAGAACCGGAGGTCGTGGATTTAGCCAACTTCTGCCGAGCGATGGGCGCTCGCATTACAGGCGCTGGCACAAACACCATTTCTGTAGTCGGAACCCAAACGCTTCACGGCGTGGACTATTCCATCATTCCTGACCGCATCGAGGCCGGAACATTTTTGGTGGCGGCCGCGATTACTCAATCAGAGCTGACAGTCGGCCCCGTCATTCATGGGCATGTCGCTCCTGTGATTGCCAAGCTTGAAGAAATTGGGCTTAAAGTTCAGAAAGAAGACAATCAAATTTATCGATTGATTCCCAACGGCTTACGAGCAACGGATATCGAGACCTTGCCGTTCCCGGGTTTCCCGACGGATATGCAGGCTCAGTTCACGGCGCTTTTAGCACTGTGCGAAGGCAGTAGTGTGATGACAGAAACGGTCTTTGAGAACCGTCTACATCACGTCGCTGAACTCAATCGTATGGGTGCGGATATCGTTGTTAAACGCAATAACGCCATTATTCGGGGTGTTCCATTCTTATCCGGTGCTCCCATTGTCGGGAGTGATTTACGTGCCTCGGCTGCCATGATTTTGGCGGCCTTGGCAGCTCATGGCGTCAGTGAAGTACGGGGCTTGCAGCACCTAGATCGCGGCTATGACGATATTGAGGCTAAATTCCGTAATATTGGCGCAGACATACAGCGTTTGAAGGATCCGAGTGTGGAGGACTCTTTATCATCGATTACTGCCGAAAGTTAAGTCTGGGGCTAGCGAGGGAAGTTGGGTTTTATGCAGTTAGCCATGCTGTTTATTATGTGAGCTAGCTTTCCTCGCCAATATCAGCCCCACAAAACATCACGATTAATTCCCCTTGAGTCGTTCACGAAAACGTTGATTCATGGGGAATTGTCATTACTAAACCGTTAGATAATCAGCCAAACCGCTAGACCCCAGAACGGGAAAAAGCGAAGCCAGCGCTTCTTGCTACCCAAGGGCTCTATGGCCCCCAACAGAACAGCTTGAAAAACGGCAAACAAAAACAAATCGATGCAGAACGCAACGGTGACTCGGCTGGTCATGAGTTGATTACTAAAATAGTCGAGCCGTGTCATTAAGCCCCCAAATTCGGGTCTGCCGATGACCGCCCAAGCTATCGCAATAGCGCCAACGATTAATCCTGTCCAGCCAAAACTCCGAGCTAATAATCCTTTTTGGCTTGTCTCTTGCTCGGTGGAAAGAGGAGTCATCGCCCGTACTGCCATGTAAGGGGTCAAAAATGCGTTGGTCAGAAACATGGCCATTCCCCATGTTGGGATGCGCGGTAGATTACGTCCTCGTTGATCGGTTAATAGTAAAGGTAAAAACATAAATATCCACGCTTCTGCAAAGTTGAACAGCGCTTCGGTGAGGGGGTGGACGATCGGTGCTTTCAACACGGTAATGCCCACCATATTCAAGAGCGGCAGGATAAAGAAGAAGTTAGTGGATTCATCGATCACTTCCTGCCAGGTTTCCGGCTGAATTGCCCAGGCGGGTTCTCCGGGAATAAATCCCGGTGGCGAGAGCAACAGCCAATAGATATAGGAAACCGCCAAAATCCCTAGAAAAATCGCAATTCTTGGTTGAGTAGATGATCCTGAAGAGGAGTCAACGGATGAAATCTGTGTAATGCGATTGAGTCGGCGAATGATGGGGGTGACTAAGCGAATGATAAAAAAGGCGGCACGGCCAGGTTTGAGTGGCGGTTCGACAATGTCTCGGGCGAAGACTAGTTTTCCCGTTGCGTCGGAAAGACGATAAAAACTTGCGCCTCGACCGTTGGGGAATGGGATGCCGTCTAGTTCGACATGCCACAGTACACCGGCTGCCCAAGAATCCCCGTCGGTGATGTCGTCAACTATAAATAGCAAGTCATCGGGGATGCCGTCGCATGATTCGGTTAAAAGTGCTTGAATTGTCTCTTTTCCTTGGAAAGGCTGCGAAAAATTTAAATCTTCGTAGATGCAATCTTCATCAATAAGTGCAATGGCAGCAGGAAGATTTCTCTGATTAATTGCTGCATAAAAGCCTTCAATGACTAAATTTATCGGTGGAGCCATAGCACAATAGACTTGTTGGGAAATAGAAAATCAAATCGCTGAAATGCTTATGAGCAAGAGCACACAAGGACTTTCGGCGCAAGGTCGCTCAAACCTTTTCCTGGTAGGTATTGCAGCCATTTTTCTCGCTTATTACCCAACAGGTCTAATTCTTTAACAATCATATGTCACAGTCATGAGCCATAACTTACCTAAAAATTTGCCTAAATTAGTAAAGAATCACACAACCTAACTCTATGCCTGTTCGCCTCACCTGGGACAACACACATTTTTATACCGATAGCCGTGACCCTCGCATTGAGAAAACCGTAGACCACCTCAAAGCCGAAATTTCTGAGCTGCGTATCGCCTGCCGACCCTACAGCGAACAACTATACGGGGCGGCAACCCTGCCCAAGGATAACTACGACGACCTGATCGACGCCATTAAAGTCGTTCACCAGCGCAGGGTGAAGGTGATTGAGGCGCTGCGCAATGTCAGCACCTTTATCTATTCCCAACTCAGTGTTGATGCGCTAGATTCGGCCGCCAATACCTGGCAGGGTGCCCTCCAGCAGTTAGGGGCGGCATTGGACCAGGCAATGAAACCGCTGCAGGTGTTTCTGGTTCGGGCTAGCGATGCCTTTATTGAGACACTGGTGGTCGACCAGGTAATGGCCGAGATGGCGTTTTCGTTGCGGTGCGATCGCAGACTTCAATCCCAGCTCCTCACTGTTCCTGAAGAACAGCTAATCGCGGGACTCGGCGTCACAGGTCTACATGCCTGGGGCAACCTCTACAGCAAGCTAGCGGGCACACTGCAATGCCAGATTAACGACAAAATGATGGGGCTGGCCCAGGCCACTAATCTATTGAGCGCCCCCGACTCCGTCACCCGCAAAGTCGCCTGGCAGGGCATCCAGTCCGCCTGGGGAGAGCACCAAGAAACCGTCGCTGCCATTCTCAATGCCATCAACGGTTGGCGACTAGAGGAAACCCAACAGCGGGCTCACACCGCAGAACTACATTACCTTGACAAAAGTTGCCTGCAAAGCCGCATCGAACGAGACACGCTGACTGCGCTCATGGAGACCACCTACCACTATCGTGGCATCGGTCAACGGGCGATCCAGGCGATGGCCACCGCCAGCGGCCTGGAGAAGATGGGACCGTGGGACATTCTCGCCCCTGCCCCTGCCGAGGTTGAGCCCCAAACCTTTAGCTTTGATGAAGCCATCACCCTAGTGGCCGAGGCCTTTAGCGAGTTCAACCCGGAAATGGGGGAGTTTGCCATCATGACCGCCGAAAAAGGCTGGATCGATGGAGAGCCGACCACCAATCGCTCCACCGGAGCCTACTGCACCAAGTTCATCAGCCCCCGCGAACCGCGCATCTTCATGACCTTTACTGGGACTATGAACAACATCACCACCCTAGCTCATGAGTTGGGCCATGCGTGGCACAACTGGGTGATGCGCGACATGCCCCTAATGACGACGGCTTACCCCATGACCCTGGCAGAAACCGCCAGCATCTTTGCAGAGACCCTAGTGAGCAACGCCCTGCTCAAGCGAGCGGACACCCCAGCCCAAAAGCTCGTCGTCCGCTGGCAAGATGCTGAAAGTGCCGCAGCCTTTTTGGTCAATATCCCGGCTCGGTTTGAGTTTGAGCAGCGCCTGGTTGAAGCGCGAAAGCATGGCACCGTTAGCGCCGCCCAGCTCCGGCAGATGATGGGCGAAAGCTGGCAAAAGTGGTACGAAGACAGCCTGTCGGAATACGATGAACTATTCTGGGCAACAAAGCTGCATTTCTCAATTTCGAGCTTGGGCTTTTACAACTACCCCTATCTGTTTGGCTATCTATTTAGCCTGGGCATCTATGCCCAGCGCGATGCCTATGCGGAGCAGTTCGATGCCCTCTACCGCAGCATTCTACGCAGCACCGGCAGCATGACCGCAGAAGAGGTGGTGATGCATCATCTCCAACAGGATATTCGTCAGCCGCAATTTTGGCAGGCGAGCCTGGAGATTGTTGAGCAAGCGGTGGTGGAGTTTGAGGAACTTGTTTCGTAAGGGTAGTGCGAGCGAGACTGTCACGAAGTGCTATAGGGGCTAGCTCGAAACTTGAAACAACCTAAATTCGTTAAATCAAAGAGCAGTAATTTATTTTACAGAACAATCTATGTACATGCGAACTGCCGCGAACCTACAAATATTGCAGATGAGGACTGAGCTAGGACGCTTGAAAATGCACAAAATATTGCAGAAAGTTGCTTTGAGCCAAGAAAAATATCCTAATCAGTTGCTTGCTTGCCATATCATTAATTTTGAGCTGCTGGCACTCCGTGACAGGTATGCTTGCACTACCTCATGAAGAGCAATTGTCCATTTGAAAACGCCCGGATTCTCTTCTCCGGTTTATTGCATTGTCATCAGGCGACGTGAATTTGAATCGATTCGCAATTTTGATATTGAAACTGTCACTATGCGTCAATGACAACTATTAAGCGTTCTCGTAAAGCAGCCTTGAGCTTAGAAATCTTTGGATAACATTGACTTGGCACTCGCAAAGAAGCGCCAGTTTTTAGCACTACATCAACGTCGCTGCTGTCGTTCCAGTCGGTAATTTTTACATGTTCTATATCAGCAAGCGCAGCGCTCGAACTGTCACGACCGGCACGCCAACAAATCGCCGATTTTGTGATTTGCAGACTAAACTCGATACCTGCCCAAACGTACCATAGCAATCCAAAAAACGGCACCACCACCACGAGCAGCCAAATCAGCGGCGCACCGAAGAGGATGCCGACCAGCAGAAAAAGCATCATCGCCACTAGACAGACCAAATTGAAGGCATTTTGACTCGAATAATGGTACT
>JBCDHF010000198.1:0-8531 GCA_038750375.1 Cyanobacteria bacterium P01_H01_bin.15 | reverse complement strand
CTTGCACTTGTTTGAGTTCAAGTGCGTCTTGCGGTTCTGTAATGTCCGGTTTTAGCGCCAGTAGCTCAAATACGCGATCACAAGAGGCTTCACTTTGCTTGAAATGATTGTAGTTTTCGGTGATGTGACCAATGGGATCGATGAGCATGGCAACGGCTACGCCATAACTGACAAATTCAGCGCCAGTTAGATTGCCTCGGCCAATTTGCCAACCAGCTAAACAAAACAGCAACACCACACTCATGGCTTCTAAAAAACCTACCACAACAAACTGCAGTGCCTTTAGCTGAGCAGTTCGATATTGCGCGTCTTGATTTTGGCGAGCTTCGTGGTTAAAGCGCTCAATTTCGTAGGCTTCAGCCGTAAAAGCTTGGATAAGGCGCATTCCACCAAATACCTCGGTCAGCAGCGCCGCTAAATTTGAAATCTTGGATTGGGCTCGCCGAGAGAGCTGCAAGAGTCGTTCACCAAATCCACCGATCAGTAAGCCCATTAACGGCGCAATCACAATGACTGAAACGGTTAGTTGCCAGTTGAGGTAGATCATATATCCCACAACGGCAATGATTTGTAAGACACAAGGGATGAAATCATGAAAAAACTTGTTGATCGCCTCGCCGATGCGATCGCTATCTTCGGTCAAGCGATAACTGAGATCTCCTGTTTTTGCAGTTTCAAAGTAATCCAAACTGAGAGTCTGCAAATGAGCGTATACGCTAGTGCGAAGATTAAATGCGATCTTTAGCGCCGCCCGAGCCATAAATGTATCTTGTCCAAATTGCGCGAGACCTCGCAAGAGAAAAAACACCGCAGCGACAGCGGCCAGTTGGGTGAGACTGCCAACATCACCCTCCCCGATATATTGCGCCATTTCTCCTGCTAGCCAAGCCAAAATCGGCCAAAAGACGGTAAAAATTGCGGTACAAACTAAAGCTCTAGCAATGATGCTAAGTTGGGGCGAGATGTAAGGGCGTAATTTCCAGACGCTTGAAGTTTCTTGCTGTAAAGGTTTGGGCATCTGGACAAATTCAAGGTTCGCGGTCAGTGTTTAGTGTAGGGCAACACGAAATTCTCGCGAATAGACTGAATTGTTAAAAGTGATCGCAAAGGAATGTTTAAACAGCTGGGAACGAAAATTAATCCTTATCTGCTTCGTCTTCGATCATGGCTGGATCGATTAGCGTGATATCAAAGGGATCTTCTGAACCGTCTTGAGAGTCGTTATTTGCTAAACGGCATTGATATAGAGCATAAGCGTCCCTACCAAACAAAAGTTTGTCGCCATGCACTAAGTCTTTAGTGGGAACTTTTCGATTATTTACTGACAATCCGTTAGCACTCAATTGTCCGGATATATCTCCGTCCAAGATCTGATAGTACGTTTCGCCTTCATCGCGCTCTCGGCGGAAAAGGGTTGCATGTTTGCGAGAAACGAACTGAGAGTTGATTTGAATATCGCAATTAACTGAACGCCCAAGAGAATACACTTTATGTTTAAGCTGAATCACCCGACGCTTATGGTCAGCTTCGACGATGAGGTAGTGATTACCGGAAGTATCGGCTTCTAGGGATAGGCTCATAGGAGGAGCGTCGCTTAAGGCAGCAAAATACAACAATTTACTGCAGCTTTATGAAGTTCTTGTAAAGTGACTTCCATTATGGGGTAGGTCTACGCATTTGTCCAAGCTCGCTGCGAACGATTCAACATGGCTTTCGCCAGATCGCTTAGGGGACTTCTGATTTTGAGTGGGTCAATTTTAAAGCGGTCCGGCGAACGTTCGCCCTACTTGGAAGTTAGCGACCGCTATAATTCCAGCGCAGACGCAGCGAATTCAGCACGACAAACACTGAGCTACTGGACATGAGAGCCGCGGCACCGGCCGGATGCAACAAAAATCCCGATTGCGGGAGTAAAATTCCTGCCGCCAAGGGAACGGTGACAACATTATAAGCTAAGGCCCATAAGAGATTCTGTCGGATCGTGCGCAGGGTCAGACGACTCAGAGTCAGCGCTTTCGGGAGGCTATCAAGCTGCTCTGACAGCAGGACTAAATCGGCGGTTTCCAGCGCAATTTCGGTGCCGCTGCCAATGGCAATCCCTAAATCGGCTTGGGCTAACGCTGGCGCATCGTTGATGCCGTCCCCGAACATGGCCACAGTCTGGGATTGGGGGCTGTTTGCCTGTTGGATTTCCGTGATTATACGCGCTTTGTCAGTCGGAGAAATTTCTGCGAAGACCTGAGAAATACTGAGAGCTTGTGCAATCTTGGCGGCAACGTTTTGGCGATCGCCGCTGAGTAAGACGGTTTTCAATCCGCGCTCTTGGAGATTAGTCAACACGCGAGGCGCACTCTCACGCAACTGATCACAAAAGGTCAGAGTGCCAATGTATTGAAGCTGTGTAGATGAATTTTGTTGCGCTGCGATCACAACGCCGACCAGGGAGTTTTCGGCAGTCGATGTTAACTGTTCAGCCGGGATCATGACGCCGAGGCTCACCAGCCAGGTTAAACTCCCAACCCAAACCGACAGAGCATCAACTGTCGCTTGAACACCAGAACCGGGAAAAGTCTGGAAATCAGTTGCAGTTAACTGGGGAAGGTCTTGAGTTGCGGTTTGGAGGGCTTGGGCAAAGGGGTGATGGGTGCCCTGCTCCACAGCGGCCGCAAGTTGGGTGACCTGTTCAGCGGAATAACCATTAAAGGGGTCACAGTGAATCAGTTCCGGCTGTCCGCGAGTTAAGGTGCCGGTTTTATCAAACACGATGGTGTCGAGCTTATGCAGGGTTTCCAACACGTCCCCGCCTTTGATGAGTAGCCCTTGCTCGGCGGCTAAACTCGTGCCCACCAAGATCGCGGTCGGCGTGGCTAACCCCAAGGCACAAGGACAGGCGACGACTAGAACGGCTATCGCAAGTTTAAGGCTGAGTAATTCTGGGCGGGTATCCGCGACCAGCTCCGGCCACCGATGAGTCCCCCAGAGCCACCAAAAGCCAAAGGTGCCAGCTGCGATCGTCATGACGCCATAGGCAAAATAACCGGACACTGTATCCACCACCCGTTGGACAGGAGCCTTGCGCGTTTGAGCCGTTTCGACGGCTTTGATAATCTGCGCCAGAGTCGTGTCGGCACCAGTTTGAGTAATTTGAACGGCAATCGCCCCGGTGAGATTAATGGTTCCTCCAACAACGGCATCTCCGACTGCCTTCTGAATCGGTAGGGATTCCCCGGTCAGCATTCCTTCATTAACGGTGGTTTGTCCCGCGACGATTTCTCCATCGGCAGGCATTTTTTCCCCCGGCAAGATTAGAAGATATTCTTGCGATCGCAACTGCTCAACCGGAATATCGATACTGCGCTCTGGGTTCACCACGGGCTGACTGATTACGTGAGCAATGGTCGGCTGTAGCTCGTTTAATTTTTCGAGAGAGGCGGTGGCTCGCTGCCGAGCGCGACTTTCCAGGGTGCGTCCTAAAAGTATGAAACCCAACAGCATAACCGGTTCATCAAAGAAGCATTCCCACCCTGAGGCTGGCCAAAAAAGACCGACACAGCTTGCCAAGTAAGCACTGACAGTTCCTAGGGCAACCAACGTATTCATATTCGGAACGCCTCGCCGAAACCCCTGCCAACCATCGCGGATAATCTCTCGTCCCGGTAGCAGCAGCGCCAGCGTCGCAAGACCCCAATGGGTCCAGATATTGCTCAAAATTGGCAGCATCGGACCACCCCAATGTTGGAGGTGCCCTAGCGTCGAAAACAGAATTAACCCGGCTGCGATCGCAAGCTGTTGTTGCTGGGTTTGGCGGGCTTGTTGTCTGCGCTCTTGGATTTTCTGGGCGCGGTTTTGTTCGGAGGCTTGGCGAATTTTTGAGGGGAATCCACTGGCGGTCAATTCTGCGGTGAGCTTGTCGGGAGCGACTTGAGCTGACTCGTACTCGACTAGAGCCGCTTCGGTCACGAGGTTAACGGTTGCCTTGAGGACCCCAGGCTGTTGAGTGAGTTTCTTCTCTACTGCGCTGACGCAGCCTGCACACATCATACCTTCTACATCTAGCGCAACGGTGGAGATGGAAGGGCTGTCTGGTTGGGTTTCCGGTGGCGTCAGGGTGTTTGTCATGGCTAGCACAAACGGCGTTTTCTAGTATCAGCTTAATAATGGATTCTGAGTATTTGGGTCTATGTTCAATTTTTATTCAACCTGACTCGCTGAGAAATTGCATTACCGGCTGATGCGCTTCCCACTCCAGCTACGGCAACATCACCGCAGATCATTGGCGATCGCGGAGGCGTTTGAGTTGCTAGAAGCCTTCTATCAGAAGGCTTCATAGAAGAAACTTACCATTGTGATTCCGCTTGAGTTGCAGTCTTTGAGAGATGGCGTCTTCGCTATATGGGCGATGCGTAGCTGGCAGCGCGAGAAAAGGAACTGGTGCTCGTTACCTGAGCCTGCGATCGTGCCCTGATTAACAGGCTTATTGGGATGTTTGATGTGATGGAGCATTTGATTCGGGCCCAAAGTACCCCAGAGAAGTACGAACTAACGGTTCTCCAAGCTTTTGGACAATGTTTATGACGAGTTGAGGCAAAGTTCGGTAATTTTCGACCTACAGCAACCAAAGAGTAGCTGAGCTCGGTTAAAACTGTCGTTAAACCTACTGGGCTTTCCGTTTCGGAGCATAAGAAGATTCTTTGCCTCGAATAGAAAAAATCTCTCGTTTCTTCAAGCTTTCCGCACTTCTGAGCCAAAACATAGATGCCACAAATTATGGATCAATTGAGGCATGATGGGTAATTCATTCAGAGCAGCGCAACAAAGTGGGGCTAGCACTACTTGCCGGAGATCGAGCCTAAATTAACGAGCTTATCGAGGTATCTGATGCGATGGCATTACTTATTCATTTAAGTTAGTGCTAGGTGTATCAATCCAGTTGGCGAGCAAGGCGGTTGGTATCATTGGCAGCATCGGCAATAAGCAAATTAACCATTGGTTCAAAGTTAGAGGGGCTGTCTCAAATAAAATGTTCATCACACTCCACTGACTAAACAGCACCTGTAGGATAATCGCCGTGGCGATGCCCCCAAGCAAGATGGGTGCGTTTGCGATTACGTTTCTGCGAGTGCGCATGGATTCTACGATCGTGGCACCCAACTGACTAATACTAATTAAATAAATCACTCGGGCAGCGACTAAGGCTTGAATGGCCATGGTTCTCGCGACGGTAATATCACCCGTGGTTGCTCTCGCCCATTCAAAGAGCCCAAAAATTAGAATCCAGTTAAATACTGACACTACCAAAATTCGGCGGAATAGTTTGGGCGTGAGCAGCGGTTCATTGGGATTTCGGGGGGACTGTTGCATTAAACCCGGTGACTTGGGTTCAAAGGCAAGCGGGACCGTCATGGTGATGGAGTTAATCATATTCAACCAGAGCACTTGCAGCGACAGAATGGGGAGATCTCTAGCTAAGAGCGCACTGAGCAGAATGGTCATGGATTCACCGCCGTTAACCGGCAGAATAAACGCGATCGCTTTGCGCAAATTTTGGTAGACCGTTCGCCCTTCTTCAACTGCCGCTTCAATAGAGGCAAAATTATCGTCGGTCAAGAGCATCGCCGCTGATTCGCGGGCCACTTCGGTCCCTCCTTTCCCCATCGCAATGCCAATATCCGCCTGCTTGAGTGCTGGCGCATCGTTGACGCCATCTCCGGTCATCGCGACGATATTGCCCCGAGATTGCATCGCTTCAACCAGTTCCAGCTTCTGCGCTGGTGCCACTCTTGCAAAGACAGATCCCTCTAGCGCCGCATTGTGAACCTCTTGCTTGGTCATCTGGGATAGCTGCTGTCCGCCAAACGCAATGACACCAGCAGGCGTTTGGATTCCCATTCTTTTTGCGATTGCGCGGGCGGTTTCAATGTGATCGCCAGTGATCATCTTGACCTGAATTCCAGCAGACTGGCAGGCGTGGACGGCTGTGATCGCCTCTGGGCGGGGCGGATCGATCATGCCTTGGAGCCCCAAAAACACAAGATCAGTAGCGATATCATTATGCTCCAGCGCATGTTGATTGAACTCCACCGTTTTTTTGGCAAACGCTAGCACTCGAAGCCCTTGCCCCGCCATGTTGTCAACCTCCTGCTTGATCTGAGTTACATCGAGAGGCGTTGCGTCTCCTTGAGCATTGAGCATTTGGTTACATCGATTTAGCAAGGCTTCCACTGAGCCCTTGACGTAAATCATCCGGGGTTGCGCATCGTGCAGCGTCGCCATGTATTGATATTCAGATTCAAACGGGATGCCATCCAGCCGAGGCTTTGCTGTCGAAAGTCCAACCTGACTAAGCCCCGCTTTTTCAGCCGCTGTAATCAAAGCCCCTTCAGTTGGGTCGCCAACTACTGACCAATCTCCACCGGTTTGTTTGAGCTGAGAGTCATTGCAAAGAACACCGGCTGTTAAACAGTGATCTAAAGCAGGTGGTAGCTTTAATGTATTTAGCGAGGGTCCAGCATTTTGATCCATCTGGGTAATTTCCCCTTTAGGGCTATAGCCGCCCCCGCTGACTTGATAATGTTCGCCACCCGCATAAATTAGCTGAACCGTCATCTGATTCTCAGTTAGCGTCCCTGTTTTATCGGAACAAATAACGGTGGCACTACCTAAGGCTTCAACTGCGGGTAATTTACGAATAATCGCATGACGCGTGGCCATGCGATTTACTCCGATAGCGAGGGTGATTGTGACAACAGCCGGTAAGCCTTCAGGAATCGCGCTGACAGCCAAGGCAACCACGGCCTCAAACATGTCAATCCAGGATTCTCCTTGCCCTAAGCCCACCACAAAAGTAAAGGCAGCCAGGGTAAGGATGATGTAAAGCAGGGTGCGGCTAAACTTTTCGAATTTGCGGGTCAGCGGGGTGCTCAGGCTAATGCGATTTTCCATGGATCGTGAAATTTGACCCATCTCCGTAGCATTAGCCGTCGCAACTACGATGCCCTGTCCCTGACCAAACGTCACAAAACTACCGGCATAAACCATGTTGCGACGTTCCGCTAGAGGGCTATCTGCCGGCAGTACCTGAGCCGTTTTTTCAACGGGAACGGACTCCCCAGTCAGCGCCGATTCGTCGGACTGTAAGTTCCGGACCTTCAGCAACCGAAGATCTGCGGGGATTTTATCCCCTGATGTGAGCATCACCAGATCCCCAGGCACTAGCTCTCGCGAGGGAATGCGCAGGGGTTGGCCGTCCCGTATAACCGTGGCTTCTGTCATTACTGCTTTGGCTAAAGACGCGATCGCACCTTCAGCCTTGGCTTCCTGAACGTAGCCAATAAGGGCATTGATCAGGGTTACGGCCCAGATAACCCAAGCATTGGCCCATGACCCGAGAGAGGCTTTAACTGCGCCCGCCAACAGCAAAATGTAGAGGAGTGGCTGATTAAATTGCAGTAGAAATCTGAGCCAAGCGGGTTTTCCCGGCTGAAATTGCAGTTCATTCCAGCCATATTTTTCATAGCGATCGGCGATTTGTTCGGCAGTTAAGCCGGCCTCTGCACGACTGCCCAGGGACTCGATGATTTCCTGATCAGAAAGCGCATGATAAGCACTTACCATCTGCTCCGTAGGCATCACAACCTCCAACACCTAGAATTTTTGACTTGACAACACTTTTTGATGAGAGTCGGTGCACATCAATGTCAAATAGTTGTCATTTGCAGAGTTTGCAGAGACTGAAATAACAATGAAAATTAGTCTTTCAGCACTGCTGGCACAATTCTAGCGTTCGGATTTAGGAGATATATCGAGTTGGTGAGCGTACCACAGTTTGTGTTGCTTGTTGCACCAGATAGAGCGCTCAGATCATTTTTAGTTCGGAGTTGTTTCTGCTCAGTAAGTTGTGATCCCAAAGCTCTCCTCAAGACATGATCGCTTTGATTTGAAGCATTGAATTCGTCAAAGTAGCGATTGCCAGATACTTTTCGTAGACAGATGATGCTCAAGCCCAAAATTGAAATTCAGATGTATGCGATCGCAGAGTTTTGTGCGCGTTGGCAGGTCTGGGAATTGGCTCTTTGGGTCGTTACTGCGGGATGATTTTCGCTCGGATAGTGATGTTGACGTCATGGTTCGGTTCACGGCACGTGCTCGTCCTTCTTTCTGGACTATTGGGCAGATAGAAGAAGTGCTGCAACAAATCTTTCAGCGCGACGTGGATGTCATTACTCGCAAGAGTGTTGAGCGCAGTCGCAACAATTTACGCCGAAAGGAGATTTTATCCTCTTGCCTGGTGATATGTGAATCTCAACCTACAGTACTTACTTGATACTTATACGACACGGATGTCTACTTTATTTTCAGGTGACAGAAATTTCAAGCTTTTGGTCGATCATTTCACTGTGGTTCGATCAGTTAATTAACAAAAGGCTTGACATCAAATATGTTGACAGTCAATTGATGTTCTCCGAAGCAATATTAGTTTACAAAAAACCTCAAAAAATTCGATAAAGGGTAAGAGGGTAATTAAATCCTGG
>JBCDHF010000197.1:0-8564 GCA_038750375.1 Cyanobacteria bacterium P01_H01_bin.15 | reverse complement strand
TGCATTCCTCCACTGGCAGTACCCAAGGTTACCCGCATAGAGACTTGTAACCATCGCCACAGTATTCGTTTCTTCGATGCTTGTAATGCAAGATGTTTTTCACGAATACTCTGTGGGGAGATCAGTTCTGAAATATTGGTAATCGAATCATCCCTAGGGAAGACGAAAATCTGGAGCTTCGCTATACACTTAGGTATAATGACTTGCAATTCCTAAATCAAATTTGAAGGGACCTTAAGAAATTATGCGATACTTGGCGCCGCGGATTGGTATTCTTGCAGCCTCGTTTTTATGTCTTGGCTCTATTGCGCAAGAAGCTGAAGCAGCATTGCTGGTAGAGTTCAGGGAAGTGTCGGGTGATACAATTCTCGATTACTCTGGAACATTAAATTTTTCAGGACTCTCATTTACTACTGGTACTATTGATAGCCCTAGTATTGGTACTAGCATTTTGGCTGGCGGTAACCCAGGGGTACGTAACAATGTTGTGGGGACTAACAGGAGGTACCTTCGTCCTTGGCTTTCTGCTCCCGATTTTACGGCAGGAACAAGGTTTCCAAACGCAGGCAGACCCCCATTTGCGCAACAATTTACATTCCTTACTGCTACCGTTTTGCTTAGCACTGATGATTTTCGAGGCGATGTTTGGAGTGGCTCTGGAACAACAACCTTTGCTGGAATAGCTCTAGAAGATTTGGTTAATGTAGACAATCCTGTAATATGGCGGTTAGATACTCCCGGACGAGATCAAGTCAGGTGGCAGTTGGCTGGTGCAACTACTATCCCTGAATCTTCATCTGTTACTGGATTGGGAATGCTGGCAATGCTTGGACTAGGCTTCCGGCATAAACTTAATGGAATGAATAAAGAATAGAGTTCGATATCAAGAAGAAATACATAAGCCTCTCTCAATAAGAGAGGCTTTTCTATTGGTGGTCATAAAATCGCTGAGATGAAAAGCATATTCTATGGACGACAGTGTTTGACATGGAATTGAAACTGTTGATGCCGTCAGTAAGTTTTAAAAACTTGGGAAAAACCATCGACGTAATAATGAAGGACTTCTTGGCTTACATGCTGGGGGAACGAACTGATTTTTGAATTTGTTTCAGCTTATTTATTTCTTGCCATGAATTCGGGTGAAAGAACTTAAAAGAGCTGTTTTTTGGTTTTATTCCTACTCTAATCCCATTGGGAACTTATGGATGGATGGCTCGCTCCAGGGGATGAGTACTACTCCTGTCGTATCTATCGCCACTTAACTATCCATTGCGATCGCGCCCCCATGAATATCTAGACATTTTTTGACCACGGCAAGACCCAGACCAGTCCCAGCCGTCGCTGTTGCATTTTCTCCACGATGAGACGACTCAAAGAGGTGCTGTTGATCAGCAGCCGGAATCCCGATCCCTTGAGCGCTAATTTGAAACTGTGTTTGCTCCTTGTTGTACCAAATTGGTTAAGCACTGCGACAGATGAGTGGTTCAAAAGCTCTGCCAAATGGTAATTTCTGTTCGCAAGGTAATTTCAAAATGGGATCAAAAGCTTTGTGTTAGAAAATTCGCGAGGCGGTTGCTCCAGCGGATTTGGTTGAAAGCTTGCGCGACGTTGGCTATCGACTTAAACAGATTTAGTTTTTTGAATAGTCCCCATCTTTGTATAGCAGTCGCCACCTTCGTAAAGTGGAGGCTGTGCGCCAGAACGCTCTAGGAATTAGGCAGCCCAAAGTCAGAAGTGTCCTCAGCGATCTGACGAAAGCAATACAGGAGCGACAGTGTGTCAGAACGCTTTAGAATTAAGCAACTCAAAATCAAAAGTGTCCCAAGCGATCTGGCGCAGGCGATATGAACGATAAAAAAGAGAATTTTCATCATCTTTTCATCGGTGACTCTAAAAATCTAGCGGTTGGACAGCCCCTGGTTCCCGGCAAAACCCAATTGCCCGAGGGCGTTTACTATCATTACGGACTTGAGGGACACACCCTAACAATTTGTCTCGATCAGCCCACTCAAGGGGAGACTCAATCCATTAGTCTGGGCAAGTATAAATTTGCCTTATTCGAATTTACCGGCATGATTTTTGTGCTCATCCAATTTGAAGGGATGACTTGGATGGATGCACCCTATCATATCAGCATCAATTCTCCGGACCCACAAAATATTCCCTCGCAAATTGAGCCCGGTGAGGCGCAATTATTCACGATTCTGTTAGTGGATGCGAGCAGTGGTGTTGTCGAAGGAATTCGATTTGTGTCGCCCTCCTCAGAGTTCACACATGCCTTGCACGAGGCGATTATCCGCCAGGTAGAAACGCCCATCACCCAAGAGAAGTATGATCAGGTGATCAATTTCGTATATTCGAGATTAACCACTCAGGACATGGTTGCTGAATCTTTGATTCAACGTTAGCTTCAGCGACCGGTATTCGGGCTTTATTTGGCTCCAAATGATTGTTGAGGAGCATCTGCTCATAACCCTCAGTTAATGCTAACGTCATCAACCGCTATCTAGTCAGCACTAAAATGCTTCAGGGATATAAAGCTCATCCGGAATTGTTTGGCGATCGTAATCAGTATTAAATACCCGCTTCGGCAACTGAACTTTTTCGTGAGGAACCTCTCTGTAAGGAACTTGAGAGAGCAAATGTTGGATACAGTTCAGTCGAGCTCGCTTTTTATCATTGGCTGGTACCACCCACCATGGTGCTTCGGGAATATTGGTGCGAGCTAGCATTTCTTCTTTGGCTCTGGTGTAGTCTTCCCAACGAATCCTTGATTGAAGATCCATCGGACTTAGTTTCCATTGTTTGAGCGGATCGTGAATACGCATCAAAAATCGCAGTTGCTGTTCATCGTCGGCAATTGAAAACCAATACTTGATGAGGATAACGCCGGAGCGGACAATCATTTTCTCGAATTGAACCACGTCCTGGAAAAAATCTTCCACTTGTTCAGGCGTCGCAAAGCCCATTACGCGCTCAACGCCTGCTCGGTTATACCAAGACCGGTCAAACAAGACGATTTCACCACCAGAGGGTAGATGGGGCACATAACGCTGAAAATACCACTGTGTTTTTTCGCGATCGCTTGGCTTTTGCAAAGCCACAACTCGGCAGACACGTGGATTCAACCGCTGGGAAATGCGTTTAATAACGCCCCCCTTACCGGCAGAGTCTCGCCCCTCAAAAATCACGGCGACTTTAGCTTGCGTTTCTTGCACCCAATCGTGGAGTTTAATCAGCTCAGCCTGCAGTTTGAGCAAGTTCACAAAATACTCTTTCTGCGGCAGGGTGTCTTGGCGCTTATCTTGATAGATTTTCCTGATTTCCAGGGACAGAAGGGCATCTTCTAGCTCTAGTTCCAAGTCTTCCTCTAGGACATCTTGGAGTTCGGCTTCGAGCCAATCTTCTTCGAGTTCAGGGATATTATTGTCGGTCATGATCCAGCTCCAGAAGTTGAAAACGTTAGTGTTCGTATGCTGCCAATGGATGCAAAATCTCTATTTGCAATTTAATTGATTTTTTGGTCTCAGCCAAGCACTTTTTGTCAGCTAATATACCAGCGGAAATAGCCGATTCTGGGATGGAATTCACAGCAATATCCTGTGTCGGAATTGCCTGAATTTGTCCTAGGCCTTTAACAGCGTAGCTTTAGCCAGGCAAGTATAGCTTTCGCCAGATCGCTTGGGACACTTCTGATTTTGAGTTGCCTAATTCTAGAGCGTTCTGGCATGCAGCCGCCCCCTTACAAATGAGGCGGCTGCTATATTTCGCCAACTGTCAGGTCAATGGATTGGGCGAAGTCGGGGACTGGTAGTAAGGTACTACTCGATTCTATGAATAGCGGCGGTTGTCGCTGTCGGAATACTTGCACTAATTCTTCGCGAGGATCAACTAACCAACCCAACTCGGTGCCGTTTTCAATACAGAACAGCAAATTACTGATGACTCGGGTCGAAGATTGATCAGGACTCAGAATCTTAATACTCCAGTCAGGAGCAGCCGAAAAGCTGTTGGCGATCGCGTCATCAGCATCTAGAGGAATCCGTTCCCAACGAAAGACTGCAATATCGGGGACGAAGGAGCGATCCTGGAACGAACAGCGTAGTTCAGGAAGCGCTAAGCCAGTTTGAGAGGGTTCCAACTGATCAATTAATGGTCTGAACTAATTTTTGCTGTAAGCGGGAGTGTTTGCCCTGAGGCATGGGTTTTTGAATAATGCGATCGCCAACAAATTCGCTAGCGAGCCTTGTTGCAGGCTGCTGAAGAAATTCGGATAAGATGAGGCTGTGAGTAAGTTGAACCACTGTCGAATCTCATATTGTGCCGTCAGTCTAGCAAGTTAGTCCACCACAAAGCTGAAAATTTCCAGTCTCGTTGGATACTACCAGTCTGCTTATTGCTTATAACCCTGATTCTAGCTTGACCTAGGTTGCCCTAAACCTTACACAGCAAACCTAGTCGTTATCGGGTGTTGAATTCGCTAAAAAATGTCCAATCAGGTAGAGAGAGCCACACAGGACATGCACTCCATCCGTAATCTGTTGGGCTTGCTCTAACGCTGTAAACACATTAGATGCCGTCTGACAGCTCGCTAACTCGGGACAAACGTCTTGGGCCAGTTTCGCTAATTTGGCGGGAAGTTCGCTCTGATGATCCGGGACTGAGGTCAGCCAGAGATGATCGCCGGGCTTTAGGAGCGCGGCAAAAATATCTCGATGATCTTTTGTCATCAACATCCCCATCACCCAGATTCGCTGAGCTGCCAATGTCTCCACGTATCGCCCTAACGCTTCCGCCGCCTCAGGATTGTGGGCACCATCTATCAGTAATGGCTGTCCTCGCCATTCACTCCAGTGCAAGCGCCCTAACCACTGAGTTTGTTTCAAGCCTGTTTGAATCTGTTGAGCAGTAATCTGCCAATTTTTGAGCTGGAGCTGCTCGATAATTGCGATCGCAACCGCTGCATTCGTTAATTGAAAATCCCCCAGCAAAGTACGTTCGAACTCTAACTCTCCATAACGAGCGGTTTGATCTGAAACTGCGATCGCCGGCGTTACCCAAAGAACGGGTTCGCAATTTAGCTGAGCGACTCGGGCTTCAACCACAGCCTGGGCCTCCGGGGACAAGGGCGCGATGACGGCTGGTCGGCGGGGTTTTAAGATACCGGCTTTTTCTCGAGCAATATCCGCGATGGTCGGTCCAAGACGCTGCCAATGTTCCAGCGAAATCGAGGTAATGGCAGTTACGAGCGGATAATCACAAACGTTTGTCGCATCGAGCCGACCGCCCAAACCGACCTCAATGACAGCGATATCGACGCGCTGCTCCGCGAAATATAAAAACGCGGCGGCTGTCAAAATTTCAAATTGGGTCGGGGAGTCTCCATCGGGAGGGATTCGCTCTTCGATGTACTGCAACACTTGAGCGAGAGCTACCGGTTCAATCGGGTGATTATTAATACAAATGCGCTCGGTCCAGTCTTGTAAATGTGGTGAGGTGAAGCGACCAACTCGATAACCAGCCGTAGTCAAAATGCTAGCAACATAGGCACAGACAGACCCTTTGCCATTGGAGCCAGCCACATGCACGATGGGCACTTGTTCTTGGGGGCTGCCGAGGCGGGCTAAGAGCTGCTGGATTCGGGCGAGGCCTAAATGCACTCCGAAGCGGGCATAGGGCTGCAATAAGGAATTGAGGTCAACGACAGGAATCACAGTTGATGAGTAATTAAAAACACAAGTAAATCGTCCCCTAGAGTACCTAATTTTCAGCGGATCTTGGTCAAATCAACAGTTTGGTACTGATGGGTTCTACCGCAGAAAATCTGATGTGAATTTTTCTCCACTCAGAAGACAGTAGACACCCCCGATCTCTCAAGATCTGTGGGATGATAGTCCAGCCTGAAACTTGCTTCAGGGTATCAGCCAACTCGGCAGTTATTTTTTGCGTGTTTAGCCTGATGGCTTGGCTAACAATTTCGGCTAGACACTTTGTAGGGAGTATGAGCCGACCTTGGGGCTCGATTTCTCTCTCCTGACTGCTGAGAATCCATTTTTACGATCTATGAAAAGCGGAAAACCGAGCCTGCTCAAGAAGTCACAGCTATTAGTAGAAAACGCCACCACTGACTTATACCGTTGGCTCACAAGCAATCCGCCCCTGGTCAATGCCAAAGAGCTGAGAATTATCGGCTTACGACGAACCGGAAATCATGCGATCGCAGAATGGCTTAAAGCCCAAATTGAGGGTCCCACGGAGCATCTCAATAACCTAGAAACCCGCTGTAGCCCCTATCGTTATAAATACGAGCACATTATGTTCTATCACTCGGAACATAGTCGCTGGGCGAAGAACCATTACTTACCCTTAGCTCAGGGCCAGTTTAAAAAGCTGAGCTGTCTGATTTGTGGGTATGAAGATCACGATTTGCAGGATATTGCAGACCTGATTTATGAGCAACTGCATGATGTGCATTTAGGGAAAAGTGCGGAGCGTTATGACATCTTGATCTTGCGAGATCCTTTTAATTTGTTTGCGAGCCGTTTGAAAAGCAACATGATTAATGTAAAGCGCAAACGCTATCAAGCGGCCCATCTATGGCTGCAATATGCTCGAGAATTTTTAGGCGAAACCAATTATCTTACTCACAATAAACTGTGCATTAGCTACAATCGCTGGTTTGCGGATCAAAGCTACCGTCAACAAATTTCTGAATACTTAGGACTCACGTTTTCCGATGAAGGAATGCAGACGGTCAACCATCTCGGGGGGGGCAGCTCTTTTGACGGTCAAGCTCTAGACGGTGCCGCCAGCCAGATGGCCGTGCTAGATCGTTGGAAGTCCTTTGCTGATGATCCTCGCTTTTGCCAAATCTTTGCGGAAAATCCCGCCCTGAAACACTATTCACAAAAGATATTTGGTGAGATTCCTGGTACTGAGATGCTATTTGCCTAAGTCGGGATGACCGACCGCGAGCATAACGCTACCGTGTCACCCCGTTTATCCATAAGACTTCACCGGTTATTTTTGTCCGGTCAACGTGTCATATAAGTCGTCGGTAACAATGACTTTCCACTCACCATCTTCTTGTTTCATGTCGATCTTCTCCGCTCCACCGAGAGAAGAGAGTGAGCTTTCGACTTGATTGCGGGCTAAGCTACCGGCGGCCCCAACTGCGTTTCCGGTGAGGGCTTGACCCGCAGTTGACACAGAGTTAATAGTTCCTTCTGTTTTGTCAACGATCGTTTCGTATTCGATATCAGCTTTGATGACGGCTTCTGTCTCGTCTTCTTCAAGTTTTGAGTCTTTGACTTCATAGATCAGCTCACCAGGAACCTTGACTTTGGCGAGGGGATTTTTGAGGGGTTTGCTTTCGCGCTCATCAATGCCGTATTCATCAATGGCGTCCTCCAGATCCCCCGCTTTCGCCATCTCCATAAACTCAACGAAGACTTTAGTCACGTCTTCTGAAGCCAATGCTGGGAAAGCCAACAAGAACGTGGCAAGTGCAGTTAGTAAATATTTCATAATTTATCTAGAGTATTTGAACTGAACAGTATTAAAGCACTTAGATTCCGCTCTGTACCGCATCTTTAGGTTTAGATTACAAGTCTGCCCAGAGACTGAATGCAGAACGGGCTTAGATTAACTCACGAAGCTTAAAATCGAGAGAGGCTGTACTGTCTGGTTTTGTGCTCTCATTCAAGTGGATGCCGTTTTGGAAGGGCTCCGATTACCGGGTTTAATTCGCTACGTCACTAGATTATCAAGTAGACTCCCCGCTAAAATCTTTTGAGGGATGCTCAGAACACAAGTTGCCCTCTATTAAATAGCTATATTGCTCTAAATTATCTGAGATGAAAATTGTGCTAATTGGAAATGCTGGCGCGGGGAAAAGCACCCTCTCCCGTCAACTGCTTGATTCAGGACCGGCAGCGAGATTGTCGCTGGATGAGCTGGCCTTTTCCGGGAGTTCGGAGCGGCGTCCATTGGCTGACAGCATAAGCGATGCAATGAAATTTGTAGAGGAAAACGAAAGCTGGATTGTAGAGGGATGCTATTCGGACATTATTGAGCCGCTACTTGAACAGACTGAAACACTCATCTTTCTTAATCCTGGTGTTGAGGTTTGTATCCGCCATTGCAATGCCCGTCCTTGGGAACCTGAGAAATTCACATCAAGCGCAGAGCAAGACGGAAATCTGGAGAATCTCATCAAGTGGGTTAAAGATTACGAAACTCGCACTGATGAATACGGATTGAAACGGCATCGAGCATTGTTTGAGGGTTTCAACGGAGCCAAGGTTGAATGCAACAATCCATCTGAGTATGACCTGGCATCACACCTCTTCTCCACAGCCTTAAAAGGTGGCGGCTAACAGTTTGCGATCGGGAGATTTTTTGAGAGTTTTGCGTTCGACCAAGTCTTCGCATAATTCTTAAATCGGTCTTTTTTGACTAAATTTTTGAAATATACCCTCCAAATAGTTTCACAAAAATTATTCAAGGAATGAGCAGCACACCCGTATTCAAACTTGACTAGAACTTCTTCAACTAATTTTTCC
>JBCDHF010000196.1:0-8614 GCA_038750375.1 Cyanobacteria bacterium P01_H01_bin.15 | reverse complement strand
ATTCGATTTTGGTGAGAATGGGTGATACGCGTAGAGTCTCTGAGTCTCCCGATGAAAGGGTCTTGTAAGTCCAGACATTTTTGCTGTACCTCTCCACCTCAAGGCGACGACTTATTGGCGCTTTCATATCGTCTCCCCTGTCGGTCGACTCCGGTTTAGCAGCTCAAGCTTGCCGGGGGACAGATATGAGAACGCATCCTTCCGAACTATGTGATGGTTCCTTGACTTTTTGCCGCGCCCTCTCGATGTTTGCTCGCACTCTGTGTGGACCATAATCCTTGTCCGCAATTTTTCATCCGACACGAGTGGCTGAAAGTTTATTCTCGTCTGGCATACAGTCGCACGGCGCTGTGTCATGATTTTATGACATTAAAGGTTGCCATTTTACAAAAGTTCAGGGATGCTTAGGTCACGACCTGTTGAAAACCTACTAAGTCTTGTCGCAGGGCTAATCGATTTAGGAATTCAAGAGTCAGTAGCTGTCCCATTGATTGGAGAGAATCGGCTCCCATGGCAAAAGAACGTCCACCATTAGAAGAGATGACGTTGCGGCAATTGCGTCGGATAGCAAGTGAATACGGGGTCTCTCGTTATAGCCGCATGCGCAAATCTCAATTACTCGCAGAGATTAAAGAAATCGAGCGTTCCCGCACAGTCGGGTCCCAAACTAATCCGATTAAGATTCAGGAGGAACAACAAGTGGAAGCCGCAAAGTTTGACCTAGGTTCTGAAAATCAGGTGAATCCATCATTAGCCTCGGTTGATGATAATCTGGGTGATTTCCCGGCTGGTTATGGTGAAAGCCGCATCGTCTTGATGTCTCGTGATCCTCAATGGAGCTACGTTTACTGGGATGTTCCCAATGATCATAAGGAACAGCTCCGTAGCCAAGGTGGTCAGCAAATTGCTTTACGTCTCTATGACGTTACTGACATTGACTTAGATAATCAGTCTGCTCACAGCGTGCAGGAATATTACTGCGATGAGCTGGCTCGCGAATGGTACATTCCGATTCCTGTTAGTGATCGCATGTACGTTGTAGATATCGGCTATCGCTGTGAAGACGGACGGTGGCTTGTCTTGGCACGTTCTGCGGCTGTGCGCATTCCTCCTGTTTATCCTTCTGACTGGGTTGAAGACGTATTTGTCGCTGTCGAGTGGGATAAGGATTTGCGCGGTCAAACCGTCTACAAATTGAATCCTCCCAGCAAGTCTGGTAAAGATTCCCTCGCGGCAGATGCAGGACCAGCTCAAGGTGCAACGCTCTATGGTGAGCTGTTCGAGCAAGCAAAAGCCGCAGAAGCTCAACGGATGGCCGGCTCTCTCTTCGGTTCGTTGCAGCATGTCCCTGGCTCTATGGCTCCTGAGCAGTCCCTGAGTTCCTACGTCTTCCCGTCTGGCATGGGTATGTGGTCTGCCCCTAATGTTTCCGGTCTGAATATGTCTGGTGTTGGCATGAATATGTCCGGCGTCGGTTTTGCTTCTGAGCAGCCTGTTCGTCCTCGCAAGTTCTGGTTAGTCGCAGATGCTGAACTGATTGTTTACGGTGCTACTGAGCCTGATGCTACGGTTACTATCGGCGGACGCCCGATTAAGCTCAGTCCCGATGGCACGTTCCGCTTCCAGATGTCTTTCCAGGACGGTTTGATTGATTACCCAATCATGGCGGTCGCAGCTGATGGTGAGCAAAATCGCGCTATTCACATGAAATTCAACCGCGAAACTCCTTCTCGCCAAACCAACACCAAAGAAGAGGCGGTCGAAGAGTGGTTTGTTTAAGCGCTAAAGACACTTTACTTAATGGCTGAAGGTTAATTTTTAGTTTCGCCAATCCAATCCTTTGAACCTCTTGCTGAATAGCAGGAGGTTTTTTTAGGGGGATTTTTTTACCTTATTGATATAGCCTTCGCCAGATCGCTTAGGACACTTCTGATTTTTAGTTGCCCAGTTCTAGAGCGTTCTGGCGCGCAGCCTCCGCCTTACCAAGGTGACGACTGCTATATCTCCCGAACAATCGGGCCTGTTCACTTTTTTCCCTCCTACTTTTGTGATCGCAGATTAAGCGAATTTTTTTGATGGGTGTGCGATCACGAAAAATATAATCCATGACCAATCCATCTTTGCTACAGCCTACTGAGAGAACTAAATTAGACGGCGCAAAAGACGACCTATTTTATGCGGCGCCCCGGTTTGTCAACCATGTGGATGATTCTTTCATCGATCGCCTAGAGATCCTTTATAGAGAACGCTTGGGCGCATCTTTCCGCATTTTGGATCTGATGAGTAGTTGGGTCTCTCATCTGCCGAGCGACATACAATATGAACAGATTATAGGTCACGGTCTTAACGCAGAAGAGTTGGCCAAAAATCCGCGCTTAGATCGCTATTTTGTGCAAAATCTCAATGAGGATCCCCGCCTGCCTCTAGAAGATGAGCAGTTTGATGCGGTGCTCAACACCGTCTCAGTGCAATATTTGCAATATCCGGAAACTGTCTTCGCCGAAATCGCTCGTATTTTGAAACCTCGCGGCGTCGCCATTATTAGTTTTTCGAATCGTATGTTTTACCAAAAGGCGATCGCCGCTTGGCGAGATACCTCGGAATGGGGGCGAGTACAGCTAGTGAAACGATATTTTCAAAGTGTCCCGGCCTTTGGGCAAACGGAAGCGATTCAGGAAGCTGGTTGGCAGGTACCGGCCATTTTACAAATGCTTGGCATGGCAGGTGGAGACCCCTTTTATGCAGTTATCGCCTACAAAAGCAATCCCTTGATATAGCCTTCGCCAGATCGCTTAAGACACTTCTGATTTAAAATTGCCTAATTCTAGAGCGTTCTGGTACGCAATCATCGCCTCACGAAAGTAGTGATTACGATAACCCTATATCAACCTGTGTTGCGCATCCCGGCTGCAATCCCATTGATCGTCAGCAGGGCACCGCGCAATAACTCATCTTTGCTATAGCGAAAATGAATCAACTCTCCAGGTTGGCGATTCGTGAATTGGCGTAAGCGCTTGAGTAGCGAGACCTGTAGTAATCCCAAGGGCACTATCGTGCCGTTGCGCAACTGAACTGACCGCTGTAGCTCGGGTAGTCCATCCAATAAACGCTGCTCTTGACTAATCGTGAGTACAAATCGTCGAGTCCGATAAAATTCTTCCGCAATAATCGCAAAAAGGCGCTCAAAACGCTCTTTGTCTAATGGATCCGCTAACTCCTCTAAGTAATGATGTGCCATTTCCAAATCGACTTTGGCTAGGGTCATTTCGACTTTAGAAATCGCCATTTTAAAAAATGGCCACTTGACGTAAAAACAGCGCAGTAAACGCAGATTTTCTTCGGGTTCGAGATCCAAAAACTCTTGGAGAGCCGTGCCGACGCCGTACCATGCCGGCAAAAGAAAACGACTTTGCGTCCAGCTAAAAACCCAGGGAATTGCTCGTAGACTACTCAGGTCTTTCTTCTTTCCTTTACGGCGAGCGGGTCGGGAGCTGATCTGTAACTGACTAATTTCTTGAATGGGCGTAATGGACTGGAAAAAATCCAGGAAATCAGGCTCTTCATATATCAGAGCTCGGTAAGCGGAACGAGCCCGACTGGCCAGCTCCTCCATAATTTCGTTCCATGGCTCAATATCATCGAAGCCACTGCCCAGGAGACTCGCCTCAATGACTGCCGAAGCAATCGTTTCCAGGTTATACAAAGCCAGTTCGGGCAAAGTGTACTTGGACGCCAAAACTTCTCCCTGCTCGGTAATTCGAATTCGACCATTAATCGTGCCGGTGGGCTGAGCCAAAATCGCCTCATAAGCCGGTCCCCCTCCTCGACCGACGGAGCCGCCACGACCATGAAAAATACGCAAGTTGACATCATAGTTGTGCGCAACTTTTTGTAGGGCTTTTTGAGCCTTATGAATTTCCCAATTACTACTCAAAAAACCTGAATCTTTATTGCTATCTGAGTAGCCGAGCATCACCTCTTGCAAGTTAAGTGTGAGGGATGGCGACTGTTCCGTATTAGGATCAAGTTCACACCCCAACTGCTCATATCCGCCAGCTAAACAAGACCGGTATAGAGGCAGCTCAAATAGTTTGCGCATCACTGAAGGGGCCCGCTTGAGATCATCTACGGTTTCAAACAGTGGCACAATCCGGATTGTCGTCACTCCAGAAACTGGTTCATAGAGCCCCGCTTCCTGCGCCAGCAGCAATACTTCCAAAACGTCGCTGACATCATTGGTCATGCTAATGATGTAGGTCTGGCAAATTTCAACCCCAAACTCTAATTGAAGCCGACGCAATAGACGCAACGTCTCGACGGTCTCACAACATTTTTCTGAGAAGGGCATTTCGGCGGGAATAATGGGTCTCCGCGTCTTGAGTTCTTCAATTAACCACTCAGTTCGTTCTTCTTCACTGAGTTCGTTGTAGTTTCGATCTAGTACTCCAACATAGTCAGCAATTTCTGCGATCGCATCTGAATGTCGAGATGATTCCTGGCGAAAATCTAATTGAGTTAAAGTAAACCCAAATAACTCTACCTGAGAGATCAGAACCTCCAAATCTCTGCAAGCCAATCCCGTATTATCAAAATTGCGGGCGATCAGACGCAAATCCTCAAGAAATTCACCGGCAGTTTGATAATAGCTTTGATGCTCAGGCGCCTCGCCAGATAAAGAAAAGTCGGGTTGATTTAGGTTTTTATTGCGCTGTTGAGTCTGCTCTAGACGCGCTTTGATGTAGGTAAGTTTGAGGCGGTATGGCTCTTGGCGATAGCGAATAGCTAGACGCTCATAAATATCAGGAAACTCTAGTCGGTCCTGTTCCAAAGAATCTAATAGTTCGGGTAAAACATTGCACCAATGTAGAGAAAGACTTAAAAGATCAATCAGTTCTTGAACCGAACTGATGTATTTGCCCAAGACAAGATCTCGCTGGTAACAAGCTGTCGACCACGTGACCGTCGGCGTTACGGAGGGGTTTCCATCACGATCGCCGCCAACCCACGAGCCAAAACGGCAGAAGGTGCTTTTGGGTGGCGTTAGGGACGGAAAAGACTGTTTGAGATTTTGAGTAAGCCGTGAGCGGAGATGGGGGACCGAGTCGAATAAAACCTCATTGAAGTAGTGCAATGAATAATCGACTTCGTCGAGCACGGTCGGCTTGAACTGATGTAACTCATCTGTGCGCCACCACAGCCGAATTTCTTCGGTGAGTTCATTTTTAATTGATTCAACTTCCCACGAGTTACTCAGACCCAGTGCCTGTTGTGCATCCTCTGCACGATCTAACTGTCGCAAAATATTAGAGATGCGCCGTTGCTTCCGCCGGATTGTTGGACGCACAATCTCAGTGGGATGAGCCGTAAAAACGAGTTGAATATCTAGCTGATTGAGTAAGGTCTGAATGTGCCGAGGCGGAACGTTTAAACGCTTCAAATGGGGAAATAGCCAATGAAAAGTATCGGTACGGCCCCCGGGCGGATTGTGCAGACTACGCTCCAACAAATTAGCGCTGATAACATTGGCTGATGACGATGATTTTTCTTGTGGAGCAGGAGCCGGTTCTGGCGCTTGGGAAAGTCGGGCTAGTTTTTGATCTTGCTGTTCGTAGTGCTGCTCAACAATATTAATCAATTGAAAGTAGAGCGCAAAGGCTCGAGCAGCCCGGATCGCATCATCTAACTCTAGATTTTCAATCAACTGATTAGCTGTAATTTCAGCTAAATCGTTCGTCTGACCTTCAGCAGTGGACAATGACCGCAGTTGCGTGAGGGAATTAACCAATCCTGGACCACATTCCGCTTGCAGCACCCGTTCCCAAAGGTCTTCAATCAACTTCGAGCGTAAACGCAAGGGCAAATCGGTCGGGGAGACCACCTGCGATGTGGAGTCGATTGTCTGCTCAAGCGATTGCATCATGCCACTCAACTTTAAAAATCACCATTAAAGCGCTCGCCCACCTGCAGTAAGGAAGGCTTATTAATCATATAGGCTAACGTTAAAATCGAGACTCTCTGAAAATCGAGAGGCTCATTTGTGGCTTTCGCCAGAGCGCTTAGGACACTTCCGATTTTGAGTGGCCTAATTTTAAGGCGTTCTGGCACGCAATCACCCCCTGATCAAGGTGGCGGTTGCTATGACTGAAGGCGCTTCGATACCAAGAATTATTTTCCTGGGCGTGGTACAACGGGTAATCGATCTCCCTGAAATAAGCTTTCACTAGCCAACCCGAACGCGTTCAAAACTTGCTGCCATTCACGGGCTGCGTTCAAGCCAACTAAAACAGGCAAAACCGACAAACTGAGCCAAAAACTTAAGCAAGATGAAGACTTGGACGGCATGAGAGCGAAACACCCCGATCGTGCGTAATTTTTATGCGCCTCACCAAACCGAGGCAGCCTCCATAACTTTAGACAAAATGGACTTGGAGTGCTTGACTCAGAAGGGGCGTTATTTTCTCGAAGTGTGATCAGAAAGAAAATGTCCAACAAGCCTCTAAAGACCTTACAAGCCGGCAGAATTTGAATCGCGACGTGGTAAGTGGGGAGTCAAGACGATTCCATCAAATTTGCCCAGCCTTACTTAAATTGGCGAATAGGTAAATTGGCAATTAACGCCGTAATCCGGTCGTTGCTTTCGAGACCAAATTCAATTTGTTCTGGATCAATGTCGACGTAGCGATTAACCACTTCTAAGATTTCCCGCTGCATCGCCTCCATATTTTCTGGGCTCAAACCAGAGCGATCATGAGCGATCACGAGCTTGAGGCGGCGCTTAGCATCGCTGCGACTGGTGGTTTGACCTCGGCCAAAAATTTTATCCAGCAGTTCAATAATCATGGTGTCGGGAGCTTACGCGGGAGAGAATAAAGTGTTTCACAATTGAGGAGGCATCAAAATAATAGGACAAGCAGAGTGGCCAGTTCGGACATCAACGGAACAAGCGGCGAATTCGATTGAATAAAGTATCGTGAGCTGCCATTAAGTCCAAATAAGCGACTTCCTTGCCTTCCATGCGCTGAGCAATATTTCGAAACGCCATGGCTGGCAAGCTGGGCTGAGTAGATAAAACCAGGGGCTCTCCCCGATTGGTGGCGACAATCACCCGTTCATCATCCGGCACAATGCCAATCAATGGGACCACCAGCAAATCCAATATATCTTCGACGCTCAGCATGTCTTGCTGCTGAATGAGTTCAGGGCGTACCCGATTAACGATGAGATTGATTCGCTTGATGTTCTCATTCTCAAGCAATCCGACTACGCGATCTGCATCGCGGACAGCCGCAACCTCTGGAGTCGTCACTATTAGTGCTTCCTCAGCGGCTGCGATCGCATTGCGAAAACCCCCTTCAATCCCGGCGGGACAATCGACCAAGACGTAGTCATGGGTCGCGGCCAATCCCTTAACTAAATCGTGCATCTGCTCGGGCGTAATCGATTCTTTGTTGCGATTTTGAGCCGCAGGAAGCAAACCCAGACCTGGCTGCCGTTTATCCTTGACCAGTGCTTTTTCGAGCGTGCAAGTTTCAGCGACGACATCTAAAGCTGTATAGACGATGCGATTTTCCAGGCCCAGGAGCAAATCTAAATTCCGTAATCCAAAATCCGCATCGACCAATGCCACCGAGCACCCTAGCGCAGCGATCGCCGTTCCCAGATTGGCGGTAACAGTCGATTTCCCGACGCCACCTTTACCAGAAGTAACAACAATAATACGACTCATTTTTATACGTAATTTTGTTTGAGAGTTTACGGGTTTTATCTATAACCAAAGGCTTTAAGGTCGGTTGAGCCCTTCAGCGCGACTAATGCGAATCCCGTCATCAACGGCGTAGGCGATCTCGGGAAACCATTGATTGGGCGGACGAGTGGGGGCACGGGCCACAATATCGGCAATGCGTAATTGGGTCGGTAACATTTTTAATGCCATAATTCGGCGTGCCCGATCCCCCCATGCTCCAGCATGAACAACGCCTCGTAAAAAACCCCAAACCAAAATATCTCCCGCCGCGATAATGGCGCCGCCAGGATTCAGATCGCCAATGAGGATGACATTCCCCGGATGGGCAATTTCTTTCCCCGAGCGCAGAGTGCCTGAGAAATATAGCGGTTCTGCCAATAAAAATGGAAGCGTTTCATCCTCTGCGGCTAAAGGATTTGGGGTTGTTTGCTCCACTGAGTAGCCATTGGTGGCTGCCGCGACAGCCGTTTGCCGACGGGTGGTCAAAACCTTTTTCAATTGAAAACGACCGGCTCGCTGAAAAATACCGAGCAAGGTTTGCAATTGATGACCGCCGAGCAGCCGATCGTGGACTTGTAAAATAACGGGCGTTCCACTGCCCCAAGACCCTTGTTGAAGTCGAGTTTCGAGTTCTTCGCTGAGCTGTTCCCAATCCAGGGGCTCTGACACCAGGTTTTCACTGGGCAACGTAACCAAAAGATGGTCGCCTTGAGTTTTAAGTTGAATTTGGGATAGGGGTCGCACGAAGAAATACAGAAATTTAAGACCGCAGCCAAGTGTGCTTCTCAATTTAAGAGGGCTGCTATTTGGGAGTCTCAGATCCTCGGATTTTCTTAACTCTTGTGATTTAAGTGGCAGCTTGGAGACGAT
>JBCDHF010000195.1:0-8665 GCA_038750375.1 Cyanobacteria bacterium P01_H01_bin.15 | reverse complement strand
CCAAAAAAGCGGTTCAAGCGCCGAAGCCGGTCCTGTTAACTCTGATCATTAATTGGTTGATCAAGCCATTTACGATGGTGGTCTTTGCCCAGTTTTTTCTCGGCTGGTTATTTCGACCCTTGCTGACACAGATGGAAATTATTCGAGGTGTGGAAGTTCAGTTAGCGGACTCCTATATTGCAGGCTGTATTTTGCTGGGCATTGCACCCTGCACGGCGATGGTGCTGATGTGGGGATATCTTTCCTTTAGTAATCAGGGACACACCTTGGTGATGGTGGCGGTCAATTCCCTGGCTATGCTCTTTCTATATGCACCGCTAGGACGCTGGTTGTTGGCAGCGAATAACCTCACTGTTCCTTGGGAAACCATTGTTCTATCGGTGCTCATCTACGTTGGATTACCTTTGCTAGCAGGAGCTGTATCAAGAACCTGGATTTTACGCCACAAGGGCAAAGCATATTTTGAAAACGTCTTTTTAAGATACCTCAGTCCGATTTCCGTAATCGCTTTGCTGACAACGTTAGTGCTGCTGTTTGCCTTCAAAGGTGATCTGATTGTTCGAAATCCTCTACATATTCTGTTGATTGCGGTGCCGCTGTTTCTGCAGACTAATTTCATTTTTCTGATTACCTATGTCATTGCTCAGAAAATGAAGATGTACTACGAAGACGCAGCACCTGCCGCCTTAATTGGTGCTAGCAATCATTTTGAGGTCGCGATCGCAACTGCAGTCATTTTGTTTGGGCTTAATTCTGGGGCGGCTCTCGCTACTGTTGTGGGCGTCTTGATTGAAGTCCCGGTCATGTTGATGTTGGTGGAATTTTGTAAAAAAACAGCCTTCTGGTTTCCTCGCGACCCGGAAAAGGCAACCCTGCGCGATCCACGCTGCATTCGGACGCTGGCATAACGTCCAGGTCTTAAAGACACCCTCCAGGTATTGACCCCACTCACATGTGACCGATCAGATTTCAAGTGCGGGTCTTTCACACTGACTGATCTAGCTAATTTCAGGAGCGACCCTTATGAAACGAGTAATGTTTGTCTGCAAGAAAAACTCTTCCCGTTCTCAAATGGCGGAAGGTTTTGCCAAGACCCTAGGAGCAGGCAAAATTGCAGTCACTAGCTCCGGATTAGAGGCCAGCCATGTGCGACCCGAAGCAATAGTGGCCATGAACGAAATCGGCATTGATATAACTGACCAAACCTCCAATGCGCTGGCTGAATTTAAAGCGGAAAATTTTGACGCGGTTATTTCCCTGTGTGGTTGCGGCGTTAATTTACCCCCCGAATGGATTGTCAGAGAACATTTCGATGATTGGCAACTCGACGATCCAGCCGAACAGCCCGAGATCTTTCCCCGTGTAAGGGATGAGATTAAGGCGCGTGTAGAAAAGTTACTGACAATTCTGGACGAGGCTGCTGTCAGCGTTTAACCTCTGAACTTTTCTTCGCCACAACAGCTTTAAACTGACCTTATGGGACCGAAAATAGACGCGATCACAGACAATCTCTGGTGGTTTATTCCTGGTAAGTTAGCGGGTGTTCGTCAGCCTGCCGCCACCGAATTGGACAGTCTCGGCAACTTGGGTATCGGTGGCATTGTCTCTGTGATGGACGATCCAGAAAGCCGAGATCTTTATGAGTCGATAGGTTTTCCTCATCTCTGGCTGCCGTTTAAAGGCGGAACGCCTCCAACCCTCGAGCAAGTGGCCCAACTGGTTCAATTTGCGGATGAGCAAAACTCTATGGGAAAGGCGATCGCAGTTCATTGTTCCAGTGGTCGCCGCCGAACCGGCACCCTATTAGCAGCCTACTTAATTGCCAAAGGCGCAACGTCTACGGAAGCGCTTAGTACCCTTGCCACAGCCAATTCAGCTATTGAGCTTCGCGAAGCACAGATTAATTTTCTCGGGGAATTTGCATTGGAGCAGCTCAGTCGCAGGCCGAACAGCTTCGACCATCCGCCCCGGATTTTATTTTTATATGGCTCTTTACGGGAACGTTCTTTCAGTCGCTTACTCGCAGAAGAGGCTGCCCGCATCATTCGCGAGATGGGCGCGGAAACTCGATTTTTTCATCCCCACGATCTGCCCATTCACCGGAGCGTCCCGGAAACCCATCCCAAAGTTCGGGAGCTGCGCGAATTGAGTTTATGGTCAGAGGGACAAGTCTGGTCTAGCCCGGAACTACATGGCAATCTCAGCGGACTGTTTAAAAATCAAATTGACTGGATTCCACTCAAAACGGGCTCCGTTAGACCGACTCAAGGGCGGACATTAGCCGTGATGCAAGTGAGCGGAGGTTCTCAGTCATTTAATGCTGTCAACACGCTGCGTGTTTTAGGGCGGTGGATGCGGATGTTTACCATTCCTAACCAGTCATCAGTCGCGAAAGCCTACCAAGAGTTCAATGAAGACGGCACCATGAAAGCGTCTCCTTTTCGTGATCGCGTTGTTGATGTGATGGAGGAGCTATACAAATTCACCCTGGTGTTAAGAGACAAATCAGACTATCTGACGGATCGTTACAGTGAACGAAAAGCTGCAGAGTCTCGCCTGTCAGGATAAAGCGAAAAGCGAATCGATAGAAGCATCTAAATTTATCTCTCCTTTATCTGTGTCATCTTTTCTCTCAAATAATGCCAAGAGCCAGTTTTGGGCTCTGTCAGAATTTATCGTTTCAGGGCGGAGCTATCTATTTTGAGTTCCCCGTTTGCCCCCCCGCCGAACCAAGTGACGCCATCAGCTTGGCTACGTAAAAATCTATTTTCTTCCCCTCTGAATACGCTCTTAACGCTGGTTTGCCTGGTCGCCTTATTTGCGATCGCACAGGCCTTCTGGCGCTGGAATACTCTTTCTGCAGATTGGTCCATTCTGCCCGAAACGTTGCGGCTTCTACTCATTGGACGTTATCCTCTCGAAGAAACTTGGCGCTTAAAAGTCGTTTTTGGCTTGGTTTGTTTGGTAGCAGGGCTTTCTTGGTATAATCCGATCCGTGAAGAGCTCTCCCCTCGACGTTCCTTCAGACTTCGACCCTGGTTGTGGCTAGCTCTAACCGCTGGATTTGTGGTTTTTGGCTGGCGCTATTTTCCGATCACGACGGTGACGTTACTCGCAACCAGCACCCTGTTTGGGCTCGGCTTCACTCTGCAGCGCTTCGTTCTCAGCCAATTTGCTGTCTTCATCCGCTGGCGGTCACTTCTCTGGCTGCTTCTATACCTGGCCTCGCTCTGGCTGATTATCGGCGGATTTGGTCTCCCCGTTATTCGTCCCGATCGTCTTAGCGGATTACTCCTTTCGCTTCTCGTCACTATTTCTGCGATCGCACTTTCATTTCCGTTGGGTGTTTTGCTGGCCCTCGCCCGCCAAAGCGAGCTAATTATTTTGCGAGGGTTAGCGATCACTTATATCGAGATTGTTCGAGGAGTCCCCTTAATTTCCGTTTTATTTCTCGCCCAGGTCATGTTGCCGCTTGTCCTACCCGGCGATGTCCGACCCGATCGGATTTTGCGGGCTGTTCTTGGATTCACTCTTTTTGACGCCGCTTATCTGGCGGAAAATATACGGGGAGGTCTGCAATCAATTAATCAAGGTCAATGGGATGCCGCTCGCGCGGTGGGGCTCAATTTACCCCAAACGCTCGGACTGATTATTCTGCCTCAGGCTTTACGTGTCGCCACCCCGGCTATTGCGGGTCAGTTCATCAGCCTCTTCAAAGACACCTCATTGCTGAGCATTGTCGGTTTGGCAGAACTGCTCGGCATCACCCAAGCCATTTTGGCGAATCCGGATTATCGCAACCAAGTTACCGAACTCTACCTATGTGCCGCCGTGATCTATAGTCTCGGCTGCTTCGGAATTGCCCAACTCAGTCGTCGCTTAGAGTCAAGCTCAGAGCACTAGTCTTACCAATCAGGAGCGCTGCTCAATGGGCAAATAGGGCAAATCAGCCTGACCCGCGTAGATTTGTGTCGGTCGGAAAATCCGATTAACCGACAACTGCTCTTTCCAGTGAGCTAGCCAACCAGCCACCCTTGCGATCGCGAATACCGGCGTAAATAAATCCCGCGGAATATTGAGCTTTCGATAAACCAAACCCGAATAAAAATCCACATTGGGATAAATCCCTTTATGACCTAGCCGCTCAACGACGACTTTTTCAAGCTCGACCGCCAGCTCATAGTAGGGGTCATATCCCTGCTTATCAAATAACTGCTCCGCTAGCTTCTGCAAAATAATCGCCCGGGGGTCTTTGACCTTATAGACCCGATGTCCAAACCCCATGATTTTTCGCTTGCTGACAATGCAGTGATCGACATAGCTTTCGACATTTTCAATCGAGCCAATCTCCTCTAGCATCTCCAACACTTCTTCATTCGCGCCACCGTGAAGCGGACCGGCTAACGTCCCCACCGCTGAAGCAATAACGGCATACGGATCGGTCAAGGTCGAGGCCGTAACCATCGCAGAAAAAGTAGAGGCATTGATTGTATGCTCTGCGTGCAGCGTTAAACACACATCAAAAATCTGAGCCGCAAAATCATCGGGTACCCGCTCAGTGAGCATATACAGAAAATTAGACGCATAATCCAACCCATCATTCGGTTGAACCGGATCATTGCCTTTGCGAATCAACTGAAAAGCGGCAACCATCGTCGGAATCTTTGCCAGTAGTCTAACCACTGCCTTATAGATAGAGTCCGGGTCGTCTAGGGCTCGGCGGGAATAATAAAGTCCCAATGCCGCAGCAGAGGTCTGCAATGCATCCATCGGGTGACCGGATTCTGGAAAACATTTCATCATGTCCCGAATCCGATATTTCACGCGGCGATGATGCAAAATATCGTCCTGAAACTTCTCTAATTCAGACTTTGAGGGTAATTTACCCCAAATTAAAAGAAAGCTCGTTTCTAAGAACGTACTCTTCGCTGCCAGTTCCTCGATTTTCAGACCGCGATAAGATAACAACCCTTGGTAGCCATCCACATAACTTACGCTGGACTTGGCGGCCGGAACTCCTTCTAAGCCGGGTCTATAATCGTGCTGAGTAGTTCTTTGTTCTGAAACCGCCATAGAAAACGCTCAAAAAATAAAATCTGTCTGAATCTTTGCTTGATTGCCACAACAAAGAAGAGCCCTGTGGGGATACAGGATATCGACGACAGTATTCACACTAAGGCCGAATATAATCCTAGCTCGCCTAGATTAATTGAACGGTTCGAGAACTGTCAACATAACCATTTCGGGGCTGCCAATAGAATAAGTGTACTGTGTCCCAACCAGGGGTCGTCTAGCGGTAGCCTTAAGCCTAAAATTCCCGCTTTCTTCAGCTCTACCTGATGGCGAACTCTTCCCCAAAGCAACCGTTCTGCCCACTCACTCAAATCGGGCTGATGCCCTACAAGACCCACTTCTTGCAAGCGCAAATTACTAATCCGTTCCATGCGCGCCAGCCACAATTTAAAATCTCCACCCGGCGAGAGTTCCGGCAGCGTCTGCGCAATCCCCAGACCTGCCTGTCCGAAAATTTCGGCTGTCTGCTGTGCACGCGCTAATGGGCTACAGAATAAATAATCAAACTGTAAACCCACTGTCAGCAATTTGTTGGCGACCTGAGTCGTTTTTGCCCAACCTTTCTCCGTGAGGGGTCGTTGTGCATCGGGACCGTCAAACTCTGTTCGCTCGACTGCAATACCATGGCGAATAAAGTAGAGCCCCATCGCTCCTAAAACGGCGTGATTGTTTTGAGAAACTTCCGGATATTAGCCAGAAACACCAACTGGCGAATATCATCCGACATCTGCGGTGGAAATTTCGATTGCGCTAAAACGTCTTCTTGCAGACGCGCATACTCCCCAGGCGTCATTTCCCGCCCATCGATGGGCGAGCGAGCCTCGACAATAATTTCGGTGCGCAGAATCTCTTCGGGCCTATCTTCCGGAGACGGCAAGGCGTTTACCGCAACTGAACTCAAACTGAATCCCGCTAAATTAACCAAGAGAAACAACCGAACGGGATCATTCTGAAAAGAAGTGGTGCCAAGGTTCATTCTTTTTTCCTAAACGACGGGTTCCGTGGTCATTCTAGAGACCTGGTTTTTAATCTGCGCTATTGGCGCAGACTCAACTTTAAGCGCTCGATTAAGCTTTCCGCTAACATACCCTTCTAAATCTAAAGTGACATAGAGAAAACCAAGTTTCTGTAGTTGATGCACAATTTGGGGCATATTATTCTGCGCCACGAAACGCTGGATTTGAGCTGGCGGTAACTCAATGCGCGCCGTGTCTCCATCAGAACGCACTCGAATCTGAGGATAGCCCAGTCCTCGTAAATAAACCTCTGCTCGCCCGACCCGCTGCAACTTAGCCACTGTAATGATCTCCCCGTAGGGAAAACGAGAACTTAGACAGGGCTGAGCGGGCTTATCCCACCAGGGCAATCCCAACTGCTGCGAAAGCTGTCGGACCTCGGCTTTACTAATACCCGCCTCTGCCAAAGGCGATCTCACGCCCCGTTCTTGAGCCGCTTGAATACCTGGCCGATAGTCTTGTAAGTCGTCAGCATTCACCCCATCAATTACATAGGGATAGCCCCGTTCCCGTGCCAGTGGTTTGAGGGTATCGTGCAGCTCGCTTTTACAAAAGTAACAGCGATTAACTGGATTCTCGGCGTAATCGGGGTTCTCTAGCTCATGGGTCTCCACAAATTCATGACGAATACCAATAGATTCTGCCTGGGCGATCGCGTCCGTTAACTCTTCCGGTAATAATGAAGGCGACACAGCCGTAACGGCCAAAGCCCGCTCTCCTAAAACATCTTGGGCTAATTTAGCGACGAGCGCACTGTCCACCCCCCCGGAATAGGCGACTAAACCCTGTTCAAATTCTGCCAGTAGCGATCGCACCCGGTCCAATTTTGCAGCTAATTCCATACCTCGGCTTCCTGTTTCTGATAACGTGTCGCGGTGAAGTGCGCTTACTTCTTAGTATTTCGTATTTTAAGCACCCAGCTCTCCCCCCAGCGTGCTCTGATCGGGCACTTCACCTACAGTAGAACAGCCCATCGGGGGAAGCCACGCCGTGAAACAACTGCCTTGACCCGGTGTTGAGACGACGGTTAAATCGCCCCCATGTAGCCGAGCTAATTCTCTTGAAAGGGGCAATCCCAAACCTGTCCCTCGATATTTGCGACTTTGGGGGTTGCGAATTTGGGCAAAGGGCTCAAACAATTTATTCAAATTGTTAGTTTCAATGCCCACGCCGGTATCGATAATTGAGAAGGCAATCCCTCCCTTTAACGGTGAGACCCGCAGCGTGATTTGACCCTGGGCAGGGGTGAATTTCAGGGCATTCGAAAGTAAATTCAGCAGAATCTGCTTCCAGCGACGCTGATCGACACAACAAACCCCTAAACTCGAGTCAATCTCCAAATTAAGTGCAATTTGCTCTTTCTCGCTCCATGCCGCCACGAAGGAAAGCGCCGCTTGACATAAATCTGCGATCGCAACGGTTTCCCAATACAGCTCTTCCCGATGGGCTTCTAATTTGGAGAGATCCAGCAAATCACTAACCAACTCCAACAAGAACTCTCCTGATTCTGTGATCGCCTTGACATATTGATGCTGCTTTTCATTGAGCGGCCCATAAATTTCTTCTCCCAGCAGACGTGCAAACCCTAGTACACTAGCTAGTGGAGTTCGCAGCTCATGATTAACCATCGATAAATACTGGCCTTTCGCTTCGCTAATTTGTTGCGCAGCCTCTGCCTCCGCCTCTAGTTGCTCTGTTCGAACCTTTACCGCCTCCGCTAGCCGATCAGATTCCAAATCCCGCTCCCAAGCCAACGCCAAAGGTCCGAGTAGCGGCTTCATAATTATGGAAAGCTTGTCAACGAGCCAGGGGGCGATGTCGATAAACAAGAGGGTTCCCAAGTGACGAGTTTGACTGTAGACCGGAAACGTCATAAACGCTTTGGGATAGAAATGAACAGACGTTGATTTCAGTTCAAGCTTAGGGTCTGATCTGAAGTGTTCGACCCCAGTGGGCAACGAACCAAAGCCGGGATCAAGGGAAAGACTTAGATGAGGCCGATCGATTGTGCCGGAGTCTGCCAACTTTGGATGCCGCCACTGATGGACAAACATCTTCGTTTCGTGGGACCGCCACAGCAGAACCTGTCCCGCATGAGTTAATTTGCCCATTTGCGCAAGTAACGCCTTAATGGTTTTGCGATCATTGGAATGGGGATCAGAGAGCTTTTGATAATAGGACAGCGGAGAAATCTTTGACAGTAATGGCAGCCCGACTGTGGGAAGCTGCTCAGCCAACAGGCATAGTGAGCGGCGGACAGGCTGTGTCCACGTTCCATCCGATTGATGGTGATATAGAGCGATCACACCTTGAACGTGGGGCAAAAAATAAAGTAAGAGGGAACCAATACCCGAAACACTTAGCTTTCGCTGCCAAATCTGCTCAAACCAGGAATCATGGGAACAGTGGACAACACACTGTCTCTTTAAAAGAAGATGACGATGTGCCCGAAACAACGCTGACCAATAATCGGGAATTGTAGCCGGTGTCCCAACTAAGAACTTTTCTGCTAAGGCAGACACTTCAATTACGCAGCCGGCTAATCCAAAATAATTCTTTAACTGAACAGCCGCTTG
>JBCDHF010000194.1:0-8670 GCA_038750375.1 Cyanobacteria bacterium P01_H01_bin.15 | reverse complement strand
CCCGATCACTCCGGCTTTCCTGACCACGACCTTAGGCGCACCCGTTTGGAGTCTGGGACTGATTGAAGGAATTGCTGAGAGCTTTGCCAGTATTTTCAAACTCTATTCCGGCTGGCTTTGCGATCGCGTAGGACAAAGAAAACCGTTTGCATTAGGTGGCTACGGGTTAGGGGCTTTATCAAAACTCGGGTTGGCCGTCTCTTCAACTTGGCTGGGTGTCTTGTTAGCCAGAGTTGTCGATCGCTTTGGGAAGGGACTCAGAGCGGCACCTCGGGACGTTTTAATCACGGAGAACTGTCTCCCAGAACAGCGGGGTCAGGCATTTGGGCTGCACCACACCCTCGAAACCTATGGAGAAGTCTTTGGTCCCCTGCTCGGTTTTGCACTGTTAAACTATTTTGCCTTTGGCTACCGCCAGATTTTTGCGATCGCATTTGTACCGGCTTTATTGGGCGTCTTGATTCTCGGCAAGTTCGTGCAAGAGCCAGCGGCCGTAGGCAAAACGCGACACCGCCCGCAGTTTACCTGGCAAGGGCTGAGTGCTCCCTACCGTCGATTTCTCTTAGCAGTTGGTCTGTTTAGTCTCGGCAACTCATCCGATGCGTTTTTACTGTTGCGATCGCAAGATCTGGGTCTGGGTGGTGCAGAACTGCTGCTGCTCTACGCGCTGTTTAATCTCGTTGAGGCGCTGCTGAGCCTAGCTGCTGGCAACCTGTCCGATCGCATTGGGCGTAGACCCTTGTTAATCTCGGGATATTTTGTATTTGCGCTGGTTTATTTAGGATTTGCGATCGCACAGCAGGCTGCCCTAATTTGGGGCTTATTTATGCTGTACGGCTTATATTCGACTTTGACCCGGGGCGTTCAAAAAGCATTTGTCGCGGACCTGGTGCATCCGGAACGGCGTGGCACAGAAGTTGGGACGTTTTATTTATTAGTTGGGTTAGCCGCCCTACCGGCTAGTTTTATTGCTGGCTGGCTCTATACGCAAGTCTCTGTCGCAGCCCCTTTTTACTTCAGCGCTGGCACGACCCTCGCTGCAATTGCAATACTAGGAACTATTCGTCGATAGTTTTCCATTAAGCGCCCATGGACTGGCTAACGCCCGCAATTGGTTTTGCTAAATATGTTCTAACTGCTTTCATCATGTATGGCGTGTTTATGCTGGTGGAGCGCTTACGCCCGGTCGAACCTCACCAACCCTGGCGGCATCTTTGGTTCAACTTGAGATGGTACGTGCTTTATAGCATGATCGCGTTAACCCTCCAAGCGATCGGCATTGGTAAACTCGTAACCCTAGTGCAGACCCGGCTCGGTGGCGCACTCATTACCTTACCTGAGCCCAGTAACGGTCTTGTTTTTGGTTTACTTGCGATCGCGTACTTACTAATCACAGATTTTTTCTATTACTGGTTCCATCGCTGCCAGCACAAAACAGCCGTTTTGTGGAGTCAACATAAGTTTCATCACAGCGAAACCTCGCTCAACGTCACCAGCACCCGTCGCGTCCACTGGCTTGAAGATCCGCTGATTATCCTCTTCTTAGCCTTACCTATGGCAATCCTCGTGGAGTTTCCCAGTTTGCCCATTGGGATTTTAGCCTTCATTGAAATCCTGTGGCTGCAGTTTATCCACATGAACTTCAAACTCAATCTCGGCGTTTTTTCTCGGATTGTTACCGGACCTCAGTATCACCGCATACATCACTCGTATCATCCAGAACACATTGACAAAAACTTCGCCGCCTTTTTCCCGATCTGGGATATTTTGTTTGGCACTTACCACCATCCCCGTGCCCAAGAATTTCCCCCAACAGGTCTAGAAGACGGCCGCTCATACAACAATATTTGGACAGCTAATGCTCTGCCTTTCCGGGAATGGTTCCAAAAAACCTTGAATTCCTAAGCACCCTAAAGCAGAAGCACCAGGATAGACTTCTCTCGAAACAGACTCGACCCGAGACCTCTTTGAACTGATGGCGGTCCAACAGGGTCTAATTTTGCTCATGCTAGTATTTACTAGCTATTGAAAGCAGTTCTCAATAATTGCTTAGGAGTGAGTAATGAGTTGATTCTCTCAAGTAGAGCAAGATTCTGGGCGCAAAAAAGCCAGATGGGCGATTAATCATTGCATTTCCAGGATTCTTATGACTATCTCTCCTTTCTAGCGGCTCAATGCTAACACCTGCAAGCTTCAAGCCCTCTGAGCACATTGTTTGCACTCTGTGCTATCAGATAGCCACGACCCAAAATAATCCTTTATCAAGCCTAAACCTAGAGCATCTTTCTTTTCCCTCCATGCTATTGTCCCCATCCGTTCCGACCCAGAATTTTTTCAATCTAGTTTCTGCCGCTAGTGACCTGGTCGTAATTGCCGGTGGTGATTTCAAGGACTTGACTCTCTATTGGCAAGACTACCCGCGGCCGCGCAGCGACTAATTCTCGACACAACCTAAGACGTCATTGCACAGATTACTCAGCCTCTGTGGAGTCAAATTTTGTCTTTGCCGAAGCGTCTGTATTGTGTTTGAACCTTATCTCTTATCCTGGATTGAGCTTTAATTGTCATGAAATCAACTGTACTCGCTTCGCCTTGTTCATCTCAAAGGGTTGAATTTGCCCCCAAGCATCTAGTTATTGTCGATCGCAGTGTTGATGCGTTTGAACAGTTAGTATCCGGATTCTTACATCCCGATACTGATGTAGAGCTGCTTGACCCCACAGAAGATGGCGTTGTTGCGATCACTCGTATTCTGCAAACTCGCTCCGACATTGCCAGTCTCCATCTAATCTCCCACGGCTCAGTCGGATCTTTGCAACTGGGAAGCGCGGTCTTAAGTCGGCAGACCTTGCCCTGCTATCAGCCGCACATAGAAACCTGGAAGCGCGTTCTGCAAGAACGTGACCTCTTGATTTATGGCTGTAACGTCGCTCAAGGCTTGACGGGGAGACTCTTCTTGCAGGAAATTCACGAGCTGACAGGGGCTCGGATTGCTGCATCCGCGAACAAGGTCGGACAATTTGCTTATCAGCAAAACTGGTCTCTAGAAACAACTGTGGGGAAAGTGGAAACGGATATTGTTCTGAGTGATGCAGTTCGCGCTAATTACCTGGGGAGCTTTGAGCAAGTCAACTTTCGTGTGACGCCTTCAGTTGTCATCGAAAATGAGGGAACTGAGTTTAGCTTTCTGTTTGATATTGATGGACAAATCCCTGCTGGTGGAAGCGTTGTTCGTTTAGAAGGCAGTATTCCGCAAGCGATCAATCAGTGGAATCTCTTTGCCCTCAGTTTTAGTGGTTTGGCGGGACAGCCCGTCGATGTTTCTCCCGCTCTAGACTTCTCAATTTTTGAAGTTACGATTACCGAACCCACCGCTGATATTACGCTGCCTATATTTAATGACTTCATAGATGATAGTCCACAAGAAGTCACTTGGACCGTTACTCCGGTCTCAGCCGGAACTACAGTGAACAGTGGAGAGACAACTGTCACAATTTTTGATGACCGAAGCGAAGTCCCCACCAACAACTCTCCAGTCGCCACCGATGATAGCTACGGCACAGATTTCGAGACAGAACTCGTTGTCAACGAAGCTAATGGCGTGTTGGCCAATGACACCGATCTAGATCCGGGTGATAACCTCAGTGCCAGCTTAAATGCTAGCCCCACGAACGGAACGCTTAATTTGGTGGCTAATGGCTCGTTTACTTATACTCCCAATGCCGGCTTTGCGGGGAATGACAGTTTTACCTATGAGATCAGCGATGGCAACGGCGGGACCGATATTGGGTCCGTGACAATTGTCGTTGATGGGGCATCAAATAACCCACCAACTGCGGGTGACGATAGCTATGTGACGGCGTTTGAAACGATCTTAGCGGTCAATGCCGCTAATGGTGTACTAAATGGGGATTCTGACCCAGACGGCGATAGTCTCGAAGTCCTACTGGAGGGGGCTCCCAGTAATGGCAATTTGACACTTGCTGGTGATGGAGCCTTTATTTACACGCCGAATACGGGTTTTAGTGGTGAAGATAGCTTTACCTACCGCGTAGAGGATGGACGAGGCGGAAGTGACACTGCCACTGTCACAATTATAGTCGATGATGATAACTCCACGGGTAACGGCTCTCCGGACGCACTTGATGACAGCTATGACACTGAATTTGAAACGGAGTTAGTCGTTGATGCTGCCAATGGTGTTCTGAGTAACGACACCGACCCTGAACGAGATGTTTTGTTTGCGAGTTTGATTTTTGATGTCACGGGCGGAACGGTTAATCTCGCGAATGATGGCTCTTTTACCTATATTCCTGATCCGGGTTTTAGTGGGACCGATAGCTTTACCTATTCTGTCAACGATGGCAATGGAGGCATTGATGTCGCAGCAGTGGAAATCGTCGTTGCCCCCAATCCAATTCCGATTACAGTTGGTTTAACAACCAGTACCGATCTTCTGGATGCGAGTAACACTCTGATTGAAGATCAGGGCTCGATTTTAACGATTAATTTCTCGTTGGACACCGCGGCTGCAACGGGTGGACTCAGCCTCTTTTTGGATAATGATATTTCCGGGATTCTAAATCGCCTAGATTTCGATGAGTTCGCCCAAAATCCTCAAGTCCAAGGCATTGACCCGGACAGTATTAGTCTTGATAGCGATCGCTCTGGCTTTGTGGTCACTGTTGATGCTGGCGTGACAGCGGCGAGCTTAAGTATACCGATTTTTGACAACATCGAACCCAATCCGCTTTTGCCAGAAGTCTTAGATGGCGTTGTTGACTCTTTATTCTCACTCAAAACGGCGAGCGAAATTACAGCTGAAGACGGGATTGATCCGCTTCTCTTAGGCAATTATATTAGCGATGCCGATGCCAACAGCAGTGAAGTGATTTTTGCCGATACTGCTCGTCAACTTCAGGGATTACCTTCGGAAGGAGAAGTTTTTGAGGGAGATTTTGTGGATCTGAATTTGGTGCGGAATTCTCGCGATCGCATAAGCCAATTGGTCTACAATTCGACCGATTCGATCACCGGTAGTTTTAATGTTCTTTTGACGAATAATGTGGGGTCTGCATCTCGCGCTGCTTTTGATAATTTGGTCGGCTTTTACTCAGTTGTCGATGTCAATGGAGGTGTTGATTCAGATGGAGACGGCCTAGCGGATTTAGCACCTGGGGACGACGGTTATGCGCGAGCGGCATTAACGAACCAGATTGACGACCTCTCTATTCGGGCTGGCTCTGGCCCAAATACTAGTTCCGAGGCGTTTGGGAATGTATTGCTAGAGCGAGGACAATTGTTTGCTCCCTTTATTATTTCTAATGCAGCCGGTCTATCAGTAGAAGAATTTTTGGCTCTTAATCCAACAAATGATGCCGCTCGGAGTTCTGGCGATCGCGTGGCTTATTTTGCGTTCTCTGCGGCAAATCCCGATGGCGTAGATCATTTGCGGTATCTCGGGAATAACACGTTTGGTTTCGAGGACTTGCCGTTTAATTTGGGCGTTAGCGACAACGACTTTAATGATGCGATCTTCCAGCTTGGGTTTACGGCTTAATTTTTGCGCTTAACGGTTACCAAGATGCTTTCTATTCAAGGACTCAGCAAAACCTACCCCAACGGAATTCAGGCGTTAAACGATATTTCGTTAGAGATTGGTCCCGGAATTTTTGGTTTGCTGGGCCCCAATGGAGCTGGTAAGTCCAGTCTCATGCGGACCTTGGCAACGTTGCAAGATGCCGACAGCGGGAGGGTGGTACTGGATGGCATTGATCTTCGCCAGCATCCCCAGCAAGCTCGCAAAATTTTGGGCTATTTGCCTCAATCGTTTGGCGTTTATCCACAAATCTCTGCGTTTGAATTTTTAGAGCAACTGGCCGTGTTCAAGGGCTTTATGAAAACGCGAGTGCGAAAAGATGTTGTCGAGGAGCAACTCAACTTAGTCAATCTATACGCGCAACGGCATCAGAAACTCGGCACTTTTTCTGGGGGCATGCGCCAACGTTTCGGGATTGCGCAGGCGCTTCTAGGGTCGCCGCGCCTGGTGATTGTCGATGAACCCATGGCTGGACTAGATCCGGCTGAGCGGATTCGGTTTCAAAATTTGTTGGCAAAAATTAGCCAAGATCGGGTCTTGTTGTTATCAACACATATTGTGGAAGACGTCGCAGAGCTGTGTCCCGAAATGGCAATTCTAAATCGGGGGTCTTTGGTCAAAAACGGAAGCCCTCAGGGGATGATTGCCGACTTGAAGGGGCGAGTCTGGATGCATTTGGGCACCTTATCTACCGACGCAGAGCAGGCTGATCTAACGGTGATTACTTCCCGGATGGTGCGGGGAAATTATGCAGTTCGGGTGCTGTGCGATCGCAAACCGGGAGATAATTTTCAACCGGTTGAGCCAGACCTCAATGATGTCTATTTTGCAGCGTTGTTGTAGCTCTCTATGCTGGTCCAACAAACTCCTTGGAGGAGTCTTGTCGAGTCTTTTACATATAATCAATAAGCTCAGTGTATTGGTATCTGGGCAAGGGATTTTTAGTTCAGGTAACAATTTCCCAAAAAATTCGTAGGTTATGCCTGAGTTTAAGGATGTCGATACTTCGATAGACAGCTTTTGGTGCAGGGTTCCTATTGAACCACCATTTTTGGACCGGAATATTTAGGCGATCACAAAACCTTTCAGAATTCTCTTCACGATTTCTGAACGTTGCCACCCCCAAAATCCCATTCCAAGTGCGGTCGCAGTCGTCCCTTCAATCAGAAATTCTCTATGATCGCTCAGATCAGAGCATCCGGATCAATTCCCCATTTGTGAAGCATTAGTCGCGATCGCAAAAGCGCCTCAAAATACTTTTTGCCAATGCCAACGTAGAAAAGTCGAAGGGTTAATCGCGATCACGTAAAAATTTGAGCAAAAGATACAGGCGATCACAAAAATTCTCAAAAATGTCCTTTCTGAAAATCTCTAGCCACAATTGTCTAACGTGAAGCTGAGCGGCGGCTAATATCTTTGCATCGATGCCTGGATTGAAAATTCCGTCCGCTCCTGCATAGGGTTAGATAGCTGGGCCAGGGAAGTTTCCTGTGCCTGCATCCATGCCAGTATTAAATTCATATCGTTTGTTTGAGATCTTGCAAGCACAGTATGGACCTCAAAATTATCGGTGGAAGGTTAGAAGTCACATCAGGAACCACATCCTAAAAGATTGACGATTGTGATTCTTCTAAAATCTTAGGTAGTGCCGTCTTGCTCTTTAATAAATTTGTTGAACTCAGACAGATCTATAAATAACGACTGAAGATGATGGGCTGACATATCCAAAATCGGTTCAAACATAAATGAATTTAGATGAATGTTCTCAGGTGTCATTATTGAAACCCTTCTCATCAATGCTAGCGTTCTGAGATCTTCAGGATTCATTCGCTCATATTTCCTGATGAGCTTACTCGTTTGATTAGATTGAATACTCGCAACATAAGTGTTGTCATCGATCAAATAAATAAGCGCTTGTTCCGCCATTAATCGAATTCCGATCGCCAAAACGACCTTCTTATGTAAAGTAACTTCCCCCTCCTCTGCAGTAGAGAGCCTTGTACAAATCTCCATAATCAAATCTAGGATCAGCTTGTCTCCATCTTGAGCTGCCCCAATCGCCTCCATGGGAAGAACTTCTGAAAATAGCTCCTTCAGTCTAGATTGAGTAATCCTTACCGATTCAACTTTTATGTGAAGTAGAGCAGTTAAGTCGTTGTATACTTCGTCCAATCCAGTGTATTCCGCAAGATTACGCACGAAGGGGATTGCTGCGACCAGATATTCATCCTGACCCAGATTATCTCTCCACGTCATGAAGGGGTTTTGAGAAAGGGTGTCTTGTTGTAGCGAAATTCTTTCGCGCTCTCTCGACGCAAGCAGCTTATTCCCACCGTAAACTTCGAGACGACCACGTGCTGTTCGGTAGAAATCGAAGTTATGAGTCATGATTAATAGGTGAAATTTAGGGATGCGACGCATGTCTCCCAGATACTCAACGATTGCATATTTGTTCTTATAATCGAAAGAATCAGCAATGTCATCAATAACAAAAAGCGTTTCAATCTCGCTGGCTCGGCGAGCTTCCACTTCAAATATAATGTTTAGAATGTACAGTGCACGTCGCTCCCCATTGCTTAGTACTCGATCTAAGAGTTCCTTATCCACCTTTTTTTCGTTATCACGTTGCTCATCAAAGTAAAAGACAATTTGTGGTGAACTAATTCCCAGAACAGCATCACTTTTATTCTCTATAGCAACTCTAAACGGAACGGAAAATCGGGAATTGAAGATCGCAAGAACCCCTTTCCACCGTGTAGTCTCTGCTTCCGCTTTCTGAATGATTTCTTTAAGCTTTTGCTGATTGATGTCATAGCTCTCAACCAGATCAAAATATTCTGTCTCCACTTTCTGGAGATAGCCTACCCACAGCTTATTTTTCAGATATGCATAGTTTTCAAGTTCTGGAAGTAATGTAGGATTTTCGATTATGTACTCACGAAAAGAGCGAAGTTCAGCATTGGAAAGCGCTTTGTCAACTTTTTCAAAAGACTGCTTCAACTCTTCATTATTTAAAATTGCTAATTTCTCGGCTTCAATAGCGCGTTCAAGCTGCTTGCCATCACCTATCT